>NZ_JBSFYR010000041.1:0-64027 GCF_053599875.1 Streptomyces sp. NPDC005151
CGGAGCCGTACTCCTGGGGCCGCTGACGACGCTCACCGCGCCCGGTGGACCGCTGGACCGGCGGTGGCTGATGATCGGGGCGGGCGCCCCCGAACCCCCGATCCGGCTCTCGGCCGTCAGACCAGCGAGCCGCCCGGCAGCTCGACCTTCGCTCCGAGCTTCTCCAGCTTCTCCATGAAGTTCTCGTAGCCACGGTTGATCAGGTCGATCCCGTGCACCCGCGACGTTCCCTGTGCCGCCAGCGCGGCGATCAGGTACGAGAAACCGCCACGCAGGTCAGGAATGACCAGATCGGCGCCCTGCAGCTTCGTCGGGCCGGAGACGACCGCCGAGTGCAGGAAGTTCCGCTGGCCGAAGCGGCAGTCGGAGCCGCCCAGGCACTCGCGGTAGAGCTGGATGTGCGCGCCCATCTGGTTGAGCGCGGAGGTGAACCCGAGCCGGGACTCATACACCGTCTCGTGGACGATGGACAGCCCTGTGGCCTGCGTCAGCGCCACGACGAGCGGCTGCTGCCAGTCCGTCTGGAAGCCGGGGTGCACGTCCGTCTCCAGGGCAATGGCGTTCAGCGCGCCGCCCGGGTGCCAGAAGCGGATGCCCTCGTCGTCGATCTCGAAGGCGCCGCCGACCCGGCGGAAGGTGTTGAGGAACGTCATCATCGAGCGCTGCTGTGCGCCCCGTACGTAGATGTTGCCCTCGGTCGCCAGCGCCGCGGACGCCCAGGAGGCTGCCTCCAGGCGGTCCGGGATCGCCCGGTGCGTGTACCCGTCGAGCCGGTCGACGCCCGTGATGCGGATGGTCCGGTCGGTGTCCATGGAGATGATCGCGCCCATCTTCTGCAGTACGCAGATGAGGTCCTCGATCTCCGGCTCCACGGCCGCGTTGGACAGCTCGGTGACACCCTCGGCGAGCACCGCCGTCAGCAGCACCTGCTCGGTGGAGCCCACCGACGGGTACGGCAGCCGGATCTTCGTGCCGCGCAGCCGCTGCGGGGCCTCCAGGTACTGGCCGTCGGCCCGCTTCTCGATCGTCGCGCCGAACTGCCGCAGCACGTCGAAGTGGAAGTCGATCGGCCGTCCGCCGATGTCGCAGCCGCCGAGCCCCGGAATGAAGGCGTGGCCCAGCCGGTGCAGCAGCGGGCCGCAGAACAGGATCGGGATGCGCGACGAGCCCGCGTGGGCATCGATGTCAGCGACGTTGGCGCTCTCGACATGGGTGGGGTCCAGGATCAGCTCGCCCGGCTCGTCACCGGGCCGGACCGTCACACCGTGCAACTGCAGCAGCCCCCGCACGACCCGCACATCGCGGATGTCGGGCACATTGCGCAGCCGGCTGGGCCCGCTGCCGAGCAGCGCGGCGACCATTGCCTTCGGCACCAGGTTCTTGGCGCCTCGGACGCGGATCTCGCCCTCCAGCGGGGTTCCGCCGTGGACAAGCAGGACATCGTCTGTGCCGGTCATGAATCTCGCGTTCCGGAGTGGTCGGGCAGGGGGCCAACCGAAAGGGTAATGGCCCCCCACCCCCGTTCCATAAGGCGGCGGGGGGTGTATGAACGTCATGAATCAGCCACAACACGCTCTGCTCGCCACGCCTCGCGGAGGGTCACCGCCCACATGTGCCCCCGGGCTGCGCGCTCCCCACCGCACCCGTGCGCCCTGAGCTGCGCTCGGGCTCCCTCGCCGGACCGGCGCGTCACTTGGCCCCCACGGAGGGCCAAGATGCGGGATCATTTCTGCCATGACCGAGGTGTCCTCGCTCACAGGGCGACTGCTCGTGGCCACACCCACCCTCGCGGACCCGAATTTCGACCGCGCGGTGGTGCTGCTCCTCGACCACGACGAGGAGGGCTCACTCGGCGTCGTCCTGAACCGCCCGACCCCGGTCGGCGTCGGTGACATCCTCGAGTCCTGGGCCGGCCTGACCGGCGAACCGGACGTCGTCTTCCAGGGCGGTCCGGTCTCCCTCGACTCGGCGCTCGGCGTCGCGGTGATCCCCGGCGACGAGGGGCCGCTCGGCTGGCGCAGGGTGTACGGGGCGATCGGCCTGGTGGACCTGGAGGCGCCGCCGGAACTGCTGGCCGCGGCGCTCGGCTCGCTGCGGATCTTCGCAGGGTATGCGGGCTGGGGCCCCGGGCAGCTGGAGACGGAGCTGACCGAGGGCGCCTGGTACGTGGTGGAGTCGGAGCCCGGAGACGTCTCCTCGCCGCGTCCGGAACATCTGTGGCGGGCGGTCCTGCGCCGTCAGCGCAGTGAACTCGCCATGATCGCCACCTACCCGGACGACCCTTCGCTCAACTGAACCGCGGGGCTTTCAGTACCCTGGCTGTTATGAGCACTCTTGAGCCCGAGCGCGGGGCAGGTACGGGGACCCTCGTAGAGCCGACGCCGCAGGTGTCGAGCGGCGACGGCGACCACGAGCGCTACGCCCATTACGTCCAGAAGGACAAGATCATGGCGAGTGCCCTGGAGGGCACCCCCGTGGTCGCACTGTGCGGAAAGGTCTGGGTGCCGGGGCGCGACCCCAAGAAGTATCCGGTCTGTCCCATGTGCAAGGAGATCTACGAGTCCATGGGCGCCGGTGGCGACAAGGACAAGGGCAAGGGCGGCAAGGACAAGAAGTAGTCCGTCCGCAGACCGTTCGGGCCGAGCCCCCGGAGCGCGCTGATGCGCGCCCCGGGGGTTTTGCGTACAGCCGTCATCCCCGTGTGCGTGGCGCGGGCTGTACCGGCGCCCACGCGCGGCACGGCTGAGAGCCTGTCGGGTGACCTCTGATCGGGCGGCCACGCCCTGGCACGCACGCTTCCCGCGTTGCCGAAATGCCCTGGTAGCTCCTTCCCCAAGCTCTCAGCTTCGTTCGAGTAGGGGAGACCCCATCCGAGGGCCTTCCGGCGCCTTGGAATCGCACGCACCAGACCGCGTCCGCTTTCCGGTCGAAGGTCACCCGACAGGCTCTGAGCCGACGGGCCCGGTCGAGGTGTCGTCCGCGTACCGTGCGAGAGCCGTGGGTCGAGGGTGCGGCCTTTGCCACGGGCCTGCGTCGGGGGCGTGGAGATCAAGCGCTTCCCGAAGCTCACCGAGATCGGTTCCTGGCGCACCCGTACCAAGCACGGACACCGGGCCTTGGAGCTGTGGGACGAGACCCCGCACGGCGGCCACTACACGCAGGACGACATCCGCGAGATCGTCGCGTACGCCGCCGAGCGGCATATCCGTGTCGTCCCCGAGATCGACATTCCGGGCCACTCGCAGGCTGCCATCAGCGCCTACCCGGAACTGGGCAACACCGACATCATCGACACCACCGCCCTCTCCGTCTGGGACACCTGGGGCGTCGCCGGTCGCCTGGTCGGCACTGCCCGCCTCCGCCGACCGGGACTTCGCCGACTTCGAGCGCCGGATGACCGCGCACTACGCCCGGCTTGACGCGCTCGGCGTCGATTTACCGCCCGCAGGGCGGCCCGTTGCCGTGGCAGAAGCGCCCCGGCATCCTCGGACGTCCGATCGAAGGTGCGCCCCCGAACGTGTGATCCCGCTCGCGGACCGGGGCACGGCCACCGCGGTTCCTGGGACCGTGGTGGCCGGAAGCGCTCTCGCCGGCCTGCCGGAACCAGGCTTCCCTGGAAGGGAATAAGTCGTACAAGGCTTACCAAAGGGTGGTAATTCGCACTCTGTGCATAAGAGGCGCGAAACGGGAGCATCCCCCAGGTCAGGGGCGGATGCGCCCTTCGCGGACCCTCGCGTCGGTCCGATCGGAAGATGTGCCAGAGTTGCCACGTCCGGGCTTTGAGCACGTACCGTACGGCGAAACAAGCGGGATGCCGGGACACCGGGAAGGGGCAGCTGGGTTGACCACGCACGCACCGCAGGCGACGCAGACGGTGACGCTGCCCGCCTCGCTCGACGAGGCCGTGGCGGCACTCGGCGCCATGCCGGCCGCCGTTCCCGTGGCCGGCGGCACGGACCTGATGTCGGCCGTCAACAAGGGGCTGCTGCGCCCCTCCGGACTCGTCGGCCTCGGCCGCATCAGCGAGCTCCGCGGCTGGCACTACCAGGACGGTCACGCCCTGCTCGGCGCCGGACTCACCCACGCACGCATGGGCCGGCCCGACTTCGCCGCACTGATCCCCGCCCTGGCCGCGTCCGCGCGCGCCGCGGGCCCGCCCCAGATCCGTAACGCCGGGACGCTCGGCGGCAACATCGCCACCGCGGCCCCGACCGGCGACGCCCTTCCCGTGCTTGCCGCCCTGGAGGCGGAGCTCGTCATCGCGGGCCCCGGCGGCGCCCGCCGCGAGATCCCCGTCTCGCACCTGCTGGCCGGCCGGGAGATGCTCGAACCCGCGGAGCTGATCGCCTTCATCCGCGTACCGCTGCTGCACGCCCCCCAGGTCTTCTTCAAGGCGACCGGCCGCACCGGCCCCGGCCGGGCCACCGCATCCGTCGCGATCGTCCTCGACCCGGCCCGGCGCGGGGTGCGCTGCGCGGTCGGCGCGATCGCACCGATGCCGCTGCGTCCGCTGGAGGCCGAGCGCTGGATCGCCTCGCTGATCGACTGGGACGGCGAACGGGGCCTGGCGCCCGACGCGCTGGCCGCCTTCGGCGAGTACGTCGCTGCCGCCTGCATCCCGGACCAGCCGCCGCCCGCCGACGGGGGAGAGGCGCCACCGCTGCCCCCCGCCGTACTGCATCTGCGGCGCACGGTCGCCGCGCTCGCCCGTCGCGCGCTGGGGAGGGCACTGTCGTGAGCAACGGCAACGCCGACAACGGGAACAACGAGGGCCCCGCCGACCAGCACGGCGGCTGGCAGCCGACCGCGCAGGGCGGCGAGTACGACGCCGAGGCGACCGCCTTCGTCCAGCTGCCCCCGGAGGACCTGGCGAACATCCCGCTGGCCGCTCCCGGACAGGGCTACGTACCGCCGATGATCGTGCCGCTGACCCCCGCGGCCGGGCTCGACCCGGCGGCGACGGGCAGCTGGGTCGTGCAGGCGCAGAGCACGCAGGGCCAGGAGACGGAGCAGCAGGCGACGGGCGCGGTGCACTGGCCGGACCCGAACGAACAGCAGCACCAGCAGCACCAGCAGCTTCCGGAGTACCCGCAGCACGAGCAGTACCCGCAGCGGGGCGAGGCGTCGGCCTCGACCGGCCAGTGGAACTTCGCCGAGGCGACGGCCGCCGAGACTTCCGGCCACGCCGGCCAGTGGACGATCCCGGGCGCCGATGGCGACCTGCCGGAGGAATCCGGCGAGTTCGCGGCCTCGGCGCCGGCGTCCCAGTGGTACGCGGACCGGACGCCACCGGCCACGCTGCCGGGTGGCGCGCCCGCGCCGTGGGCGACGCAGCCGGAGGCTCCCGAGGTTTCCGAGACGGTCGAGACGGCCGCGGAGGGCACGGCGGACACCCCGGCGCCGGGCACGGACCTCACGCAGGTCCCGGCCCCGGACGCCACCCCGGACGCCACCGCGTCGGAAACGGGCGAGCCGCTGACGGAGCCCGTGGCCGACACCATGGCCACCCCCCAGCAGGCCCTCCCCACCGACCCCCCTCACGACACCACCTTCGACGCCCCCCTCGACACGCCCCCCGACACGCCCCCCGACACCCCCAGCGAGCACCCGTCCGCCTCCTACGTCCTGCATGTGAACGGCGCCGACCGCCCCGTCACGGACGCCTGGATCGGCGAGTCCCTGCTCTACGTGCTCCGCGAGCGTCTCGGCCTCGCCGGAGCCAAGGACGGCTGCTCGCAGGGCGAGTGCGGTGCCTGCAACGTCCAGGTCGACGGCCGCCTCGTCGCCTCCTGCCTGGTCCCCGCGGCCACCGCGGCGGGCAGCGAGGTCCGTACGGTCGAGGGCCTGGCCGTCGACGGCGAGCCGTCCGACGTGCAGCGCGCCCTGGCCGACTGCGGCGCCGTCCAGTGCGGCTTCTGCATCCCCGGCATGGCCATGACCATCCACGACCTGCTGGAGGGCAACCACGCCCCCAGCGAACTGGAGACCCGCCAGGCGCTCTGCGGCAACCTCTGCCGCTGCTCCGGCTACCGCGGCGTCCTGGACGCCGTGAACGAGGTCATCGCGGGCCGCGAGGCGAGCACCGAGGCCGCCACGGAGCCCGGCGCCGCCACCGCGTCCGCGGATGCGCATTCCACCGGGGCCCGCATCCCGCACCAGGCGGCGCCCGGTGCCGGTAGTGTCCAGCCCCATCTGCAGGACGGAGGCATGGCGTGAGCAACGACGCAGCCACCGCAACCCACACGGCGCTCACCATTCCGCTGGTGGACGGCCCCGGCGCCGAGCCGCCCGTACTCGGCATCGGCGCCTCGCTGCCGCCCGCCGACACCCGTGCCAAGACCGAGGGCACGTTCCCGTACGCGGCCGACCTCTGGGCCGAGGGACTGCTCTGGGCGGCCGTGCTCCGTTCCCCGCACTCGCACGCCCGCATCCTGTCCATCGACACCACGGGCGCCGCGGAGATGCCCGGCGTACGTGCGGTCGTCACCCACGAGGACGTCCCCGGCGACGGGGCGTACGGACGCCGGGTCGTCGACCGCCCCGTCTTCGCCTCCGAACTGGTCCGCCACCACGGCGAATCGATCGCCGCGGTCGCTGCCGACCACCCCGACACGGCCCGCCTCGCCGCGGCGGCGATCGTCGTCGAGTACGAGGTCCTCGAACCGGTCACCGACCCGGAGAAGGCGTTCGCCGCGGAGCCCCTGCACCCCGACGGCAACCTCATCCGCCACATCCCGCTGCGCTACGGCGACCCGGACGTGACGGGCGACGTCATCGTCGAGGGCCTGTACCGCATCGGCCGCCAGGACCCCGCCCCGATCGGCGCCGAGGCCGGCCTCGCCGTGCCGCGCCCCGACGGCGGTGTGGAGATCTACACCGCCTCCACCGACCCGCACACCGACCGCGACCTCGCCGCCGCCTGCTTCGGCCTCGAACCGGACCGGGTGAAGATCGTCGTCACCGGCGTTCCCGGAGCGACCGGCGACCGCGAGGACCCGGGCTTCCAGCTCCCGCTCGGCCTGCTCGCCCTGCGCACCGGCTGCCCGGTCAAACTGGCCGCCACCCGCGAGGAGTCCTTCCTCGGCCACGCCCACCGCCACCCGACGCTGCTCCGCTACCGCCACCACGCGGACGCAGAAGGCAGGCTGGTCAAGGTCGAGGCGCAGATCCTCCTCGACGCGGGCGCGTACGCCGACGCCTCGTCCGAGTCCCTGGCCGCGGCGGTCGCGTTCGCCTGCGGTCCGTACGTCGTCCCGCACGCCTTCATCGAGGGCTGGGCGGTCCGTACGAACAACCCGCCGTCCGGCCATGTGCGCGGCGAGGGCGCCATGCAGGTCTGCGCGGCGTACGAGGGCCAGATGGACAAGCTGGCCGTCAAGCTCGGCATCGACCCGGCCGAACTCCGCCTCCGTAACTCGCTCTCCACCGGCGACATCCTCCCGACCGGCCAGACAGTGACATGCCCCGCCCCCGTGGCCGAACTCCTGCGTGCGGTGCGGGACTTCCCGCTTCCCGCGCTCCCCATGGACTCCCCGGAGGATGACTGGCTGCTCCCCGGCGGCCCGGAGGGCGCAGGCGAACCCGGTGCCGTACGCCGCGGCGTCGGCTACGCACTCGGCATGGTCCACATGCTCGGAGCCGAAGGCGCGGACGAGGTCTCCACCGCCACGGTCAGGGTCCACGACGGCGTCGCCACGGTCATCTGCGCCGCGGTCGAAACCGGCCAGGGCTTCAGCACCCTGGCCCGCCAGGTCGTCCAGGAGACCCTGGGCATCGAAGAGGTCCATGTGGCCGCGGTCGACACCGACCAGCCCCCGGCGGGCCCGTCCACACACGGCCGCCACACCTGGGTCTCCGCCGGAGCGGTGGAACGCGCCGCCAAGATGGTCCGCACCCAGCTCCTCCAGCCCCTGGCCCACCAGTTCGGCATGTCCACCGAGCTGCTCCAGATCACGGACGGCAAGATCACCTCGTACGACGGCGTGCTGTCCACGACGGTCACGGAGGCGATGGACGGCAAGGAACTCTGGGCCACCGCCCAGTGCCGCCCCCACCCGACCGAGCCGCTCGACGAGTCCGGCCAGGGCGACGCGTTCGTCGGCCTCGCCTTCTGCGCGATCCGCGCGGTCGTGGACGTCGACATCGAACTCGGGTCGATCCGCGTGGTCGAGATGGCCGTGGCCCAGGACGTGGGCCGGATCCTCAACCCGTCCCAACTGGCGACCCGTATCGAAGCAGGCGTCACCCAGGGCATCGGCGCAGCCCTGACGGAGAACCTCCGTACGACCCGCGGTGTGATCCGCCACCCCGACCTCACGGGTTACGCCCTCCCTACTTCCCTTGACGCCCCCGACATTCGCATCGTCAAACTTGTCGAAGAACGCGACGTGGTAGCCCCCTTCGGCGCCAAGCCGGCTTCCGCGATCCCCGTGGTGACCTCCCCCGCAGCAGTGGCCGCAGCAGTACGAGCCGCCACCGGCCGCCCGATCAACCGCCTTCCGATTCGACCCCAGGCGGCGGTGGCGGCCCCCAAGTCCTGAGCCCTGCACCGATGATGTGATCCGGGTCGCAGATGCAACCCGGAGGTGGAACAGGCCGCGGCGGAAGCTGCGGCGGCGAAGGAACACAAGCCTTCGGCCACGTCGGACAAGCCGGGGCACACGTCCGACGGCGCTGTCTATTGATGAGGGCGTGATCGGTCGTGCGGCCCTACCCGCGCCCGCCTCACCGCTCCTCCGGGGCCAACTGCGCCATCACCAGCCCGTACAGCAGTTCCACGTCCACGAACTCCCCTTCCCTCGGCGGCCCGTACCGCCAGCTCAGCGGATACGTGTTGCCGTCGGGTGCGGGGATTCCCACGTACTGGTCACGGGCGGCCGGCCCGAAGCACCTGGCACCCGGCGGCCAGTCGTACTCCTTGCTCGACCCGGGCGGGATCAGGAAGTACATCCACCGGCCGCCCGCGATCTCCCGTACGACCGGGCCCGGTTCGCCCTCGGTGAGGGTTCCGAGGTGGTGCAGCACTGCCTCACCCCGTACGCCGCGCAGCCGGATGGCGTCGAAGTGGATGCCGGTCAGGTGGATGTGGAGTCCGGCGGACGGTACCCAATCGGGGTGCTTCTTGCTCGTCATGACTATGAGGATTCCCTTGGCTGCGTAGCGTGACCGGAAGGGCGCGATCCACATCGACGGGTTGTAGGGAGGGTGGTGGTGGCTGTGGGGACCAGGGGTGAGCTGTCGCAGGTGCGGAGGCTTGTGGGGGACCTGATACGTATCCATCGGATACGGGCGGGGTTCACTCAGAAGGACGCTGCGGACAAGCTGTTGATCTCGGAGTCGCTGATGGGGGCGGTCGAGCGGGCGGAGCGCATCCCGACGCTGGAGTTGCTGGCCGACGCGGACGCGGTCTTCGTCGCGGGCGGTGCGCTGAAGGCGTGCATCGAGCTGATCGACGAGGAGAAGTACCCGGCGAAGTTCCTGGACTGGGCACGGCTGGAACGGCAGGCGCGGGTCATCAGCGCGTACGAGACGATGCTGATTCCGGGGCTGCTCCAGACGGAGGCGTACGCATACGCCCTCTACCGGGCACGCAAACCCGCGTACACCGAGGACGAGATCGTCCGGCATGTCGAGGCGCGGCTGGAACGGCAGGCGGTGCTGATGCGCACGCCTCCGCCGTACGTCGGGTTCGTCATCGAGGAGTCGATCCTGGACCGGACGCTCGGCGGTGCGGAGGTGCTGAAGGAGCAGTTGCTGCATCTGCTGGAGTGCATGGGGCGGATGAATCACCTCACGGTGCAGGTGATGCCCTCGGACCAGCACACACACGCGGGATTGAACGGGCCGATGCAGTTGATGTGCACGGCGGAAGGCCGCAATCTGGTCTTCGCGGAGAGCCAGGGCGGCGATAGGTTGATCTCCAGGCCGGAGCAGGTGGGTGACATGTTCGACCTCTTCGGCATCCTGCGGGCCCAGGCGCTCAATCCCTGGAAGTCGGCGGAGATCATCGAAACGAAGGCGAGGCAACTGTGACCACCGGGCCCGAGCTCTCCTGGTTCAAGTCCAGCTACAGCAACAACGAAGGCGGCGCCTGCGTCGAAGTCGCCTATGACTGGCGCAAGTCCAGCTACAGCGGCAACGAGGGCGAAGCCTGCGTGGAGGTTGCCACCTGCCCCCGCACCGTCCATGTCCGCGACTCCAAGGTCACCGACGGCCCCACCTTCGCCGTCGCCCCCGCCGCCTGGACCGCCTTCCTGGCGGGTGCCGTCGCGGGCTGATCGCGAGCGTCGGCGCCGGCGGGGGCGCGCAGCGCAGGCCGGGTTCACGGCGGAGGACGCTGTCCGGGACGCCGTGGCGCGCGCCCTGGACCCGGGAAAGCCGCCTGCCCCGGAACTTCCCCAGGGTGGGCGGCTTCGTCTGCGAGGCCGTGACCGGATTCGAACCGGTGTAACTCGAGTTGCAGTCGAGCCCCTGAACCACTCGGGCACACGGCCGTGTGCTGGTGTTTCTTGCTGATGTGTCGACCGTAGGGGGCACGGGAGGTGGGCTCAAGGGTGCGGGCCGCGCGGCAATGCGACTGCCATACCCCGTTCATGCTCGGCGCCCGGTCCTACGACCAAGGGAGGAGTGGACGACCACCTCACGACAGGGCCGAAAGCGGATCTTGCCCCTTACTCTTGGGCTCATGAGTGTGGAACCGCGTGACGACGTCGATGTCTCGCCCCTTGCCGTGGACGCCCCTGTCGCCGCCGAATCCGGAGGGGTGCTCGGGCGGACCTATCGGGCGCTGAGTATCGGCATCGTCTCCGTCGTGTTCCTGATCGCCTTCGAGGCGACGGCAGTGGGGACCGCGATGCCGGTCGCCGCCCGGGAGCTGCACGGCATTCCGCTCTACGCGTTCGCGTTCTCCGCGTACTTCACCACCAGCCTGTTCGCCATGGTGCTCTCGGGGCAGTGGGCGGACCGGCGCGGGCCGCTGGCGCCGCTCGCCACCGGGATCGGTGCCTTCGGGGCCGGTCTGCTGCTGTCGGGGACGGCGGGCAGCATGTGGATGTTCATCTCCGGGCGGGCCGTGCAGGGGCTCGGTGGCGGGCTGGTGATCGTGGCGTTGTACGTGGTGATCAGCCGGGCGTATCCGGAGCGTCTGCGGCCGTCGATCATGGCCGCGTTCGCGGCGAGCTGGGTGATCCCGTCCGTCGTCGGGCCGCTCGCCGCCGGGAGCGTGACCGAGCACCTGGGGTGGCGGTGGGTTTTCATCGGCATCCCCGTGCTCGTGGTGTTCCCGCTGGCGCTCGCGCTGCCCGCGATACGGCACCGGGCGTCGGGGCCGGCCGATCCGGCGGCACCCGTGGAGCCGTACGACCGGCGCCGCATCGTGCTCGCGCTCGGGATCTCGGTGGGGGCGGGGCTGCTCCAGTACGCCGGGCAGGAGCGGAACTGGTTCGCGCTGCTTCCGGCCGTCGCGGGGGTTGCCCTGCTCGTCCCCGCCGTGCGCGGACTGCTGCCCCCGGGGACCGGCAGGGCGGCGCGCGGGCTGCCCTCGGTGGTGCTGCTGCGCGGGGTGGCGGCCGGGTCGTTCATCGCCGCCGAGTCGTTCGTACCGCTGATGCTGGTGACCCAGCGCGGGCTGAGCCCGACGATGGCCGGGCTCTCGCTCGCGGCCGGGGGCGGGACCTGGGCGCTCGGTTCGTACGTACAGTCCCGGCCGCGCCTTGAGCCGTACCGGGAGCGTCTGATGGTGGGCGGCATGGTGCTGGTCGCCGCTGCGATCGCGGCCGCGCCGTCCGTGCTGATCGACTCGGTGCCGGTCTGGACCGTGGCCGTGGCCTGGGCCTTCGGGTGCTTCGGCATGGGCATGGTGCTCGCTTCGACGAGCGTGCTGCTGCTGAAGCTGTCGGCGCCGGAGGAGGCGGGTGCCAACTCCGCGGCGCTCCAGATCTCCGACGGGCTGTCGAACGTGCTGCTGCTGGCCGCGGGCGGGGCGGCGTTCGCCGCGCTCGGCGGCGGCTCGGTGGGGGCGGTGCACGACTCAGTGGAGGCGGGCGCGTCGGGGGCGCATCCGGGGGCGTTCGCGGTGGTGTTCCTGCCGATGGCGGGGGTGGCACTGGTGGGGGCGTGGGTGGCGGGCCGGGTGCGGGAAAAGGCGTAGTACCACTCTGGCCCCACTCGATGGTACCGTTTTGGTATGGCTATGAACCTGCGTCTTCGTGACGATCAGACCGAAGCCCTCAAGCAGCGTGCGGAGCAGGAGGGGACCAGCATGCACGCCATACTGCTGCAGGCCGTGGACGACTACCTGGCCAGGACCGCTCAGCAGGCCATCGTCCGCAAGACGGCCAAGGAGCAGGCGGCCAAGTGGAGCGAGCTCATGGAGCGGCTCAAGTGACCTGCGTCTACCTGACCTCCGAGGACATCCTCGTCATCGCCGAGCACGCCTGCGCGGACATGCACGTCGTCGTGCGCGACGCCGGGCTCCTCGAATCGGCGGCCCACCGCCCCTCCGCGGCCATGTACGGCGAGGAGGCATACCCGGATCCGATCGACAAGGCCGCCGCGCTCCTGCAGTCCTTGGCGATCAACCACCCGTTCTTCGACGGCAACAAACGTACGGCCTGGCTGTCGTGCGTGACCTTCCTCGCGATGAACGGGATCGATCTGCGCCCGGACATCGATGCCGCGGAACGCCTGGTCATCGCGGTGGCCACAGGGGAAATGGACGAGGTGAAAGTCATCTCTCAGGGGCTGCGCGAGCTGGTCGTCGACGACGTGTGACAGCCATCGCAATTCCGTGCGGGGCGACGCAGTTCGAGGCGGTTCACACCCGGCCCCCCGGTAAGGTGGCCCGGTTGTCGTATCGCGTACGAGCCCCTCCCGGCCCGTACGGACAGCACCCCACGTACCCGAGAGCCCCGAACCGGAGACCGTGACTACTACCGCCTCCCACCACCTCTCACCCGCCTATCCCGGCCGCGCCCCCTGGGGCACGGCCGGCAAGCTGCGAGCCTGGCAGCAGGGCGCCATGGAGAAGTACATCCAGGAGCAGCCGCGTGACTTCCTCGCGGTCGCCACCCCCGGCGCAGGGAAGACCACCTTCGCGCTGACCCTCGCGTCATGGCTGCTGCACCACCACGTCGTGCAGCAGATCACCGTCGTCGCGCCGACCGAGCACCTGAAGAAGCAGTGGGCGGAGGCGGCCGCCCGGATAGGGATCAAGCTCGACCCCGAGTACAGCGCGGGCCCCGTGAGCAAGGAGTACCACGGGGTCGCGATCACCTACGCGGGTGTCGGTGTCCGCCCGATGCTGCACCGCAACCGGTGCGAGCAGCGCAAGACCCTCGTGATCCTCGACGAGATCCACCACGCCGGTGACTCGAAGTCCTGGGGCGAGGCGTGTCAGGAGGCGTTCGACCCGGCCACCCGGCGGCTCGCGCTCACCGGTACGCCGTTCCGGTCCGACACCAACCCGATCCCCTTCGTCGCGTACGAGGAGGGCAACGACGGCATCCGGCGCTCCTCGGCCGACTACACCTACGGCTACGGGAACGCGCTCGCCGACGGCGTCGTCCGCCCTGTGATCTTCCTCAGCTACAGCGGCAACATGCGCTGGCGCACCAAGGCCGGTGACGAGATCGCCGCCAGGCTCGGCGAGCCGATGACCAAGGACGCCATCGGGCAGGCCTGGCGCACCGCGCTCTCGCCCACGGGCGACTGGATCCCCAATGTGCTGTCCGCCGCCGACAAGCGGCTGACCGAAGTACGCAAGGGCATTCCGGATGCCGGTGGGCTCGTCATCGCCACCGATCAGGAGTCGGCGCGCGAGTACGCCAAGATCCTGAAGAAGGTGACGGGCGAGTCCCCGGCTGTGGTCCTCTCCGACGAGAAGGCGGCGTCGAAGAAGATCGACAAGTTCAGCCAGGACGAATCGCGCTGGATGGTCGCGGTACGGATGGTGTCGGAGGGCGTCGACGTCCCGCGTCTCGCCGTGGGCGTGTACGCCACCACCATCTCCACGCCGCTCTTCTTCGCGCAGGCCGTCGGCCGTTTCGTGCGCTCGCGCAGGCGCGGCGAGACCGCTTCCGTCTTCGTACCGACCATTCCGATGCTCCTCGACTTCGCCAACGAGATGGAGGTCGAACGGGACCACGTCCTCGACAAGCCCAAGAAGGGCAGCGACGAGGAGAACCCGTTCGCGGAGGAGGACAGGCTCCTCGCCGACGCCGAGAAGCTGGAGGACGAGGAGACCGAGGAGCAGCTGCCCTTCGAGGCCCTCGAATCCGACGCGGTCTTCGACCGGGTGCTGTACGACGGTGCCGAATTCGGCATGCAGGCGCACCCCGGGAGCGAGGAGGAGCAGGACTACCTGGGGATTCCGGGGCTCCTGGAACCCGACCAGGTGCAGTTGCTGCTCCAGAAGCGGCAGACCCGGCAGATCGCGCACAGCCGCCAGAAGCCGGCCGGGGAGGCCGATCTGCTGGAGAAGCCGGCGGAGGCCCGGCCGGTGGTCACGCACAAGCAGCTGCTGGGACTGCGCAAGCAGCTCAACACGATGGTGTCGGCGTACACGCACCAGAGCGGCAAACCGCACGGGGTGATCCACACCGAGCTGCGGCGGGTCTGCGGAGGGCCGCCGAGCGCGGAGGCGACGGCGGGGCAGATCCAGCAGCGGATCAAGAAGGTGCAGGAGTGGGCCACCCGGATGAGGTGAGTCCGCTCGTGTCAGGTGCCGGCCCGGTACGGGGACAGAGATCCTCGTGCCGGGTCGGCGTCGTCCGTGCGGCCGTCACCGTCGTGGGGCCGTCGACTCACAGACCTCCGGCCCGGTGAGGACCGAGGTCGTCGGGCTCGACGGGGCGTTCTCGCAGACCTTCACCGTCGACGCGGTGGACACCGTCGCGATCGGGGTCGAGGAGGATCTCGTCGACCCGCGGGTCGAGGCCGCCGCGTTCGCCCTCGACTTCACCGCCCCCGGGACCCGGACACGAAGGCGCCACGGGCCGGCGAGGTCCTGACAGACGGAAAAATTATCCAACATTCGTTCACCGTGAGTTGACGGTGGTTCACTTCTGTGAATGGAGTGTCGCACTGGCGTCGGTCGACCTGAACGCGCGTAGATATTCCGGATCCGGCCGGCGCCGCGCTGGCCGGCGCTTATGTTTCTGCGGCACAGCCGCTCTTCCACATGCGCCCGGATTCTGGACAAGGTCTTCCGCTGAGCGGACTGGCTCGCTACTGTCCCCGAAAAGTGAACGCTCTGTGGCAGCGCCGCCGCGGAGCGCAGCCGGTGCCTTGGCCGCCGGCGGACTCTCCGTGCGTCGCCGCTGGGACCGGCGACGCAACCTCCGTGAGGGTGCCGCCACTCACCGAAGAGGAGAGGGCGTCGTGACCGCGGAGACCTCCCAGACGCTCGACCGGGGACTGCGCGTCCTCAAGCTGCTCGCCGACACCGACCACGGGCTGACCGTCACCGAGTTGTCCAA
Organism: Streptomyces sp. NPDC005151; assembly: GCF_053599875.1. Taxonomy (NCBI): domain Bacteria; kingdom Bacillati; phylum Actinomycetota; class Actinomycetes; order Kitasatosporales; family Streptomycetaceae; genus Streptomyces; species Streptomyces sp. NPDC005151. The sequence continues at coordinate 15,477 of NZ_JBSFYR010000041.1, forward strand.
CAAACTCGGCGTCAACCGCACCGTCGTCTACCGGCTGCTGGCCACACTGGAACAACATGCCCTGGTGCGCCGGGACCTGGGCGGCAGGGCCAGGGTGGGACTCGGCGTGCTGCGCCTGGGCCGCCAGGTGCATCCGCTGGTACGGGAGGCTGCGCTGCCCGCGCTTCGGTCCCTGGCCGAGGACATCGGAGCCACCGCCCACCTGACGCTGGTCGACGGCAGCGATGCGCTGGCGGTTGCTGTCGTCGAACCGACCTGGACCGATTATCACGTGGCCTACCGGGCCGGCTTCCGTCATCCGCTCGACAAGGGCGCCGCGGGCCGGGCGATCCTGGCCGCACGGGCGAAGCCGGGGTCCGAGCCCGTGTTCACGCTCACGCACGGCGAGCTGGAAGCGGGCGCGAGTGGCGCGGCGGCGGCCCTGCTGGGAGTCACGGGCGTGGAGGGCAGCGTGGGCGTCGTGATGCTGACGGACGCGGTACCGGAACGAGTCGGCCCGCGAGTCGTCGACGCGGCGCGCGAGGTCGCGGACGCGTTGCGGTAGTACCGGGGCCGTCCGGTGGCCGCTTCGTCCTCCGCCGCCGGACGGGCTGGATCGTGTTCGGGCGGGCTGGGTCCGTGCTCCGGGCGGGCCTGTCGAACCTGTCCGGAGCCCGAGGGCGAACCGGCCGGGCGGGCGAACCGGCCGGGGGCGGACCACCGGCCGGAAGGACGGGCCCGCCCCTCCCCGGACCGGCCGGGCGGATGAACCCGGCCAGGTTAGATTGGGCGGGTGCTCACTCGTCTCTCGCGCCCCCGCGCCCTCGCCCTGTGCGCCCTGCCCGTCGTCGCCCTCTTCGGCGTCGCCGCCTTCGCGCCGTTGCCGTTCACCGTGGCGCAACCGGGCACGACCGCGAACGTACTCGGGGACGTCCGAGGCACGCCCGTGATCAGCATCGAGGGCGCGCCGACCCGCCCCACCAGAGGTCAGCTGCGGATGACGACCATCATCGCGACCGGGCCGACCGCCGACGTCGGCATCGGCGACGTGATCGACGGCTGGTTCCGGACCGACCGGGCGGTCATGCCCCGCGGCTCGGTCTACCCGACCGGCGGCTCCGAGAAGGAGATCGAGAAGCACAACCTCGAGGACATGAAGAAGTCGCAGAACTCCGCCGTGGACGCGGCCCTGCGGCACCTCGGCAAGGCGCCCGGATCGGTGGACGTGACCCTGCACCTCGCCGATGTGGGCGGGCCCAGTGCCGGTCTCTTCTTCGCGCTCGGCATCGTCGACAAGCTCGACGGCAACGGTTCCGGCGGAGATCTCACCGGTGGCCGCACCGTTGCCGGCACGGGCACGATCGAGGCGGACGGTACGGTCGGCGCGGTCGGTGGCGTATCGCTGAAGACCCAGGCCGCCCGGCGCGACGGTGCCACTGTCTTCCTCGTACCGAAGGCCGAGTGCAAGGAGGCGGGCGCCGAACTCCCCAAGGGGCTCAAGCTGATCCCGGTCACCACACTGAAGAGCGCGGTGTCCTCGCTCACGGCCCTGGACAAGGGGGCCAAGGTTCCGAGCTGCTGACGCAGGGCGAGCCGGACACGCCCTGGGGCCTCTCGTTCGGATCAGGCCGGGCTCGTGGGGGTTGGGCACGCACATCTACGGCGGGCCGCTCCCTGATCCAAACGGAAGACCCTAGAAGCAGGCGGCGTCGGCCTTCGCGTCCGCGCGCTCCTCCACGGACGGCCGGTCGTCCATCGTGCGCCATACCGGGAAGATCATCGGGCTCACCGTCGCCAGCGTGTAGACCGCGCCCAGCGCCAGGAGCGCGCCGTCCGCCCCGATGCTCTCCACGAGCAGCCCCGCCAGCAGCCCGCCCACCGGCATCGCCAGCTCGCAGCCTGCGGTGAGCGCCCCGGATACCCGGCTGCGCAGCTGCTGCGGTACGCGTTCGTACGTCATCGTCGTCAGGATCGGGTTCAGGACCCCGCCCGCGAGGCCGCCCAGCAGCATCGTCACCGCGAGCGGCAGCGTCGTGTCCGTCAGCGCGGCAACCACGAACCTCGGTCCGCCGCACAGCACCACGCACACCGTGAACACCGCACGCCGCGAGAATCGGTGTCCCACCGCCCCGTACACCAGCGCGCCCGTCAGCCCGCCAGCCCCGAACAGTGCGGTGAGCAGCCCGAGTTGGGGTGCGCCACCCAGTTCACGCTCGGCGTGCACCGGGAGCAGTACGGCGTTCCAGCCCTGATCGGTGCCGTTCATGAAGAGCACCATCACCACGACGGCCAGCAGCAGCCGGTTGGAGAACAAGTAGGCGTATCCCTCGCGCAGTTCGTGGCTGTACGTGCGCAGCGAGGCCGGTGCCGCCGCCTTTCGCGGCTCGGCCGCCCGTACCCCTCGTACGCCTGCCGCGATGAGCAGCGCGGACGCGCCGAAGGTCGCCGCGTCCAGCAGCAGCACGGTCTCCGCGCCGACGAGCGCGATCAGCACCCCGGCCAGTGCCGCGCCGGTCATCCTGGCGCCGCGCGAGGTGGCGTCGAAGAGGCTGGCGGCGCGGGTGACCGTGGTCCCGGCGTGTTCGGCGAGGTCCGGCAGCAGGACGTAGCGCGCGGTGTTGCCGGGGGTGTGGACGAGTCCGTTCAGTGCCATCAGGGCGCAGAGCATCCAGAATTCGAGCGCCCCGGCGTAGTGGAGCAGTGGAATGGTGGCGATGGCGAGTGCGCAGACGGTGTCGGAGGCGACGGAGATCCGGCGCCGTCCGATCCGGTCGATGACGGGCCCGCCGATGACCGCGGAGATGATGATCGGCAGTGTGGCGCAGAAGGCGACGACACCGGCCCGGCCGGCGCTGCCCGTGGTCTGCAGGACGAACCACGGGACCCCGATCAGGGTGAGCGAAGTGCCTGCGGTGGATATGCAGTTGGCCGCGAGAAGCGTGGCGAGCGGCTTGCGGTTCCCCCCGTCCATGGCTAAACCGCGCGAGGGTAGGACGCGGAGAGGGCGTGCCGGTCCGGCAGGATGCGCAGGCCCAGCTCGACCATTCCCCAGCCCAGCTGTGTGCGCAGGGTCCGGTGCGGTGCCCGCGGTGCCCGCGGTGCCCGGGCCGTACGCGCCAGGTGGAACTCGTCGGCCTGCCGACGCAGTTCGGTGTTGCGGAGCTGCTGCAGCGTCAGATGCGTGTCGGGGTGCATGTGGATTCCTCTCAGTCGGTGGGGCGCGGGAACATGTGCAGATGGGTGCGGACGACGGCCGAACCCTCGGTGCCTTCGGGGACCCGGTCGCGGTAGCTGTCGACCAGGTCGTGGATCTTCTCGGCCAGCTCCAGTGAGAGCTCCGGGGTGAGCCGCACCTTGAAGTTGCTGACGTCCCAGCCGCGCAGCCACTCCTCGGGCCATTCGTGCATGGTGCCGAGCCAGGTGTTGAGCTCCTGGGTGTGCGTGGTGGCGAGCTCGTGCAGGACGACTCCGATGGCGCCGCGCACCTCCGGGTCGGGGTCGCGGAGGAAGTCCGCACTGCGGTCGAATGCGGTGCCCATGTGCACGGCCCGCCACCACCGTTCGCGTCCCTTGCCGAGCGTCGGGTCGTCCTCGACGAAGCCGTGCGCGGCCAGTTGCCGCAGGTGGTAGCTGGTGGCGCCGCTGGACTCGCCGAGCCGGTCAGCGAGCCCCGACGCGGTGGCGGGGCCGAACTCCCGGAGGGCGCTGAGCAGGCGGATCCGGAGGGGGTGGGCCAGCACGCGCAGGGTGCGGACGTCGACGCGGTGGATGTTCGGGTCGAGCGGCTTCTCGCCGTCGGCTTCGTTCGCTGCCATGTCTCGACTGTAGACTTGCAAAGGCTCCTTTGCAACGCCTCTTTGCAACATCTTCTTTGTAACTTCGGGAGGGTCAAGTCCCGGCAGTCCGCTACCTCTTCTTGATGAAGCCCTCCGCGATCAGCCAGTCCTTCGCCACCTCGTGCGGGTCCTCCCCGTCCACATCCACCTTCGCGTTCAGCTGCTGCGCGACCTCGGTCGTCAGCCGTCTGCTGACCGGGTCCAACAGGTCGGCGATCTCCGGGTACTTGTCGAAGGTCGCGGTGTGGATGACGGGCGCGGCGTTGTAGTTGGGGAAGAAGTGCTTGTCGTCCACGAGGACGTCGAGGTCCATCGCCTTGATCCGGCCGTCCGTGGTGAACACCTCACCCAGCAGGCAGGAGTCGGACTTCGAGATCTGGGTGTAGATGATCCCGGCGTCCATCTTCTTGATGTTGGCGGCCGGGAGCGACATCCCGTAGGCCTTCTCCATCCCCGGCAGTCCGTCGTCGCGCGAGGCGAACTCGTTTTCCACGCAGACCGTCACCGCCGCCGGGTCCATCTTCGACAGTGCGGCGACGTCGGAGAGCGTCTTCAGGTGGTGCTCCGCGTTGTTCTTCTTGCTGATGGCCAGCGCGTAGGTGTTGTTGAGGGTGGACGGCGGAAGCCAGGTCACCCCGTTCTTCCGGTCCTCGTCCCGGACCGCCTCCCACTGCTTCAGCGGGCTGGCGATCGGTTTCGCATGGCCGAGGTAGGTGATCCAGGCGGTGCCCGTGTACTCGTACATCGCGTCGGCGCCGCCCTTGATGATGGCCTCGCGCGCGCTGATCGAACCCGGCAGGTTCGTCCGGTCGAGGACCTCGGCACCGGCGGCCTTGAAGACCAGGCCGATCATCTGGCCGAGGATGATGTTCTCGCTGAAGTTCTTCGAGGTGACGGTCAGCGAGGCGCCGTCCAGCGGCCGCCCCCGGCCGACCGAGCCCGGCACCACGTCGTCCACCATCGGCGAACCGCTCTTCAGTCCGCACCCGGCGAGCGTCACCCCGAGCAGCACCAGAGTGCCGAGGAGGCCGGCCGCCCTGAGCCCCCGTACCGTCCCCTTCCCCGTACTCACGCCTCCACCTCCAGCCCGCGCGGCATCAATGCCACCTCGACCAGGGAGGCCAGCCAGTCCACCAGCAGCGCCAGCACCACCGTCAGCACGGAACCGAGCACCAGCACCGGCATCCGCTGCGTCTGGATGCCCGACGTGATCAGGTCACCCAGCCCGCCGCCGCCGACGAACGTCGCCAGCGTCGCCGTGCCGACATTGAGGACCAGCGCCGTCCGTACCCCCGCCAGGATCAGCGGGACGGCGAGCGGCAGTTCGACCTTCGTGAGCGTCCCCATCGCCGACATGCCGATGCCGCGCGAGGCCTCGACCAGATTCGGCTCGATCGCCCTGAGACCGGCCACGGTGTTGGAGAACACCGGCAGCACCGCGTAGATCACCATGCCGATGATCGCGGTCGACGGGCCGATGCCCAGCCAGATCACCAGCAGTGCCAGCAGGCCGATCGCCGGGGTCGCCTGGCCGACGTTGGCGAGGGCCGTGACCAGCGGGGCGCCCCGGCGCAGCCTGCGCCGGGTCAGCGCGATCCCGAGCGGAATGGCGATGATCAGCACCGAGAAGGTGGAGATCGCGGTCAGCTTGACGTGCTGCCACCAGCGCAGCTGCACATTGCCGCCGGTCAGCGAGTTCTTCGCGATCGAGTCGAGGTGGACGTTGGTGATCCACAGATAGGTGATGGCGAGGACGACCGCCAGGGCGGCCGGCATCAGCACCAGCTTGCGCCAGGTGATCCGGCGCCGCGGCCGCGCGGGCGGCGGCGGCGGGGGTTCCTCCTCCTCGTCGCGGTAGGCATGGCCCCTGACGTCGAGCTCGCCGGGCGGCCGGACCGGCGGCGGCTGCTCATCGGGCTCGGGGGACAAGGCCCGGTTGGGACTCATGCGTCCGCACCGCCCTCCAGCTCCTGCTCGGCCTGATGGGCGCGCAGCTCCTCCAGATCGTGCTGGTGCTCGATGGCGGTGAGCCGGTCGGCCTCCAGGAGCTCATGAACGGAGTTCATCAGGGTCTCCATGTCGACGACCCCGATGAACTCGCCGCGCCGCCCCGTCGCCGCGACCCGTCCGCCGCTGTCGATCAGTACGGCCTCCAGCGCGTCGTGCAGTGTGGCGTCCAGGGTCACCGTGTCGTGGACCAGCTGCCCGGCGCGCGCCAGCGAGCCCCGGGCCCGCATCAGGTCGCCGCGCCGCAGCCACTTGTACGGGCGGTTCCTGCGGTCCAGCATCAGGAGCTCGTTGTGCGGGCCGCTGCGCAGCTTGTTGAAGATGGACTGAAGCGGGTCGTCGACCGTCACCGTGGGGAATTCGGCGATCCCCACATCCCGTACGCGGGTCAGATTGAGCCGCTTCAGCGCCGCGCCCGCGCCAACGAATCCGGAGACGAAATCGTCCGCCGGGTTGGTGAGGATTGCCTCCGGGGTGTCGAACTGCGCGATGTGCGATTGCTCCCGCAGTACGGCGATCCGGTCGCCCAGCTTGATCGCCTCGTCGAAGTCGTGGGTGACGAACACGATCGTCTTGTGCAGCTCGTGCTGCAGCCGGATCAGCTCGTCCTGGAGGTGGTCGCGGGTGATCGGGTCGACGGCGCCGAACGGCTCGTCCATCAGCAGCACCGGAGGATCGGCAGCCAGCGCCCGCGCCACGCCCACCCGCTGCTGCTGACCGCCGGACAGCTGCCGCGGATAGCGCCCGTGGAACTCCCTCGGGTCGAGACCGACCAGATCGAGCATCTCCTCGACCCGGTCCTTCACCTTCGACTTCGACCAGCCGACCATCTTCGGTACGAGGGCGATGTTCTCGGCGACCGTCATGTGCGGGAACAGCCCGGACGACTGGATCGCGTACCCGACCTTGCGGCGCAGCTTCACCGGGTCGATGCCGGTGACATCCTCGTCGTTGATCCTGATCCGGCCGGACGTCGGCTCGATCAGCCGGTTGATCATCTTCAGGGTGGTGGACTTCCCGCAGCCGGACGGCCCGACGAAGATCACCGTCTCGCCGGCCTTGATGTCCATCGAGACGTTGTCCACGGCCGGGCTCGGATTGCCCGGGTAGAGCTTGGTCAGGTCCTCCAGCTGGATGGTGGCACCGGAGGTGGCGGTGGGCGTCCCGGCTGCCCCGGTATCGGTCTCAGGCACGGATCCCCCTGGGAATGGTCAGCCGCCCGAGCAGGACGTACGCGGCGTCGAAGAGCAGAGCGAGGATGACGATGCCGAGTGTGCCTGCGAGGACCTGATTGAGCGCGTTGGCGCTGCCAAGTGAGGCGATGCCGCGGAAGATCTCGTTGCCGAGTCCGGGCCCGGAGGCGTACGCGGCAATGGCGGCGATCCCCATCAGCATCTGCGTGGAGACCCGGATGCCGGTGAGGATCGGCGGCCAGGCGAGCGGCAGCTCGACCCTGCAGAGCCGGGCGATCCGTGACATCCCGATGCCCTTCGCCGCGTCGACGAGGGACGGGTCGACGCCGCGCAGCCCGACGATGGAGTTGCGTACGATCGGCAGGAGCCCGTACATCGTCAGAGTGATCACGGTGGGCGGGACGCCGAGCCCGACCAGCGGGATCAGCAGGCCGATCGCGGCGAGGGACGGGATGGTGAGGATGGTGGCCGTGGTGGTGATGGCCAGCGAACCGCCCCAGCTGCTGTGATAGGTGACGATCCCGATCAGGATGCCGAGCGCGGTGGCGATGACCATGCACTGGAACACCGCGCTGACGTGCTGGTACGCGTCGGTGAGCAGCTGCTGGTGCTGATTGCCCAGATACTCCCAGAAGCTCACACGTCACTCCTCGGCTCAGTCGCTGTCCTCCGCGGCCTGCTCGACGAGCGGGATGATGCGCAGAGGCACCGGGTTCTCCATGACGATCGCGGTGGAGGCCCGGACAATGCCATCAAAACCGACAACCCGGTCGATCACCCGCTGAAGGTCGGCGTTGGACCGGGCGACGAGCCGGCACAGCATGTCGCCGTGCCCGGTGGTGGTGTGCAGCTCCAGAACTTCCGGGACGCCGTCCAAATGGGCCCGCACATCGGCGCCTTGGCCCTGTTTGATCTCCAGGGTGGCGAAGGCGGTGACGGGGTAGCCGAGGGCCGCCGGATCGACATCGGGGCCGAATCCGCGGATGACTCCATTCGACTGAAGCCGGTCGAGGCGCGCCTGCGCGGTGCCGCGGGCCACCCCGAGCCGGCGCGACGCTTCCAGCACCCCGATCCGGGGCTCGCGCGCAAGCAGCACGATGAGCCGCCCGTCCAGATGATCGATCGCCATACGGGACCCCCCATGGTCACCATGTACAGATAGTCCGCCCATTCAAGCAAACCTGTGTACAGCTTGCTCAGCGAAATCGCGAACTATTGCGCACCTTGCGATGCGGGGAGAGCCTTCCCTTATGACTGAGACGCTGCACAACACCCCTGACACCGTCCGGCAGGCCGACCCCTTCCCGGTCAAGGGAATGGACGCGGTCGTCTTCGCCGTGGGCAATGCCAAGCAGGCCGCGCACTACTACTCGACCGCCTTCGGCATGAAGCTCGTCGCCTACTCCGGACCGGAGAACGGCAGCCGCGAGACCGCCAGTTACGTGCTGACCAACGGTTCGGCACGCTTTGTCCTCACCTCCGTCATCAAGGCATCCACCGACCACGGCCGCTTCCTGGCCGACCATGTCGCCGAGCACGGCGACGGCGTGGTCGACCTGGCCATCGAGGTCCCGGACGCACGGGCGGCATACGCGTACGCCGTCGAGCACGGCGCCCTGGGTCTCACCGAGCCGCACGAGGTCAAGGACGAGCACGGCACGGTGGTGCTCGCCGCGATCGCCACGTACGGCAAGACCCGCCACACGCTCGTCGAGCGCTCCGGCTACGACGGCCCGTACCTCCCCGGCTTCGTGGCCGTGGCCCCGATCGTCGAACCGCCCGCCAAGCGCACCTTCCAGGCCATCGACCACTGCGTCGGCAATGTGGAACTCGGCCGGATGAACGAGTGGGTCGGCTTCTACAACAAGGTCATGGGCTTCACCAACATGAAGGAGTTCGTGGGCGACGACATCGCCACCGAGTACTCCGCCCTCATGTCGAAGGTCGTCGCCGACGGCACCCTGAAGGTGAAGTTCCCGATCAACGAACCGGCGATCGCGAAGAAGAAGTCGCAGATCGACGAGTACCTGGAGTTCTACGGCGGCGCGGGCGTCCAGCACATCGCCCTCGCCACCAACGACATCGTCGCGTCGGTCCGCACGATGCGCGCGGCCGGCATCCAGTTCCTGGACACCCCCGACTCGTACTACGACACCCTCGGCGAATGGGCGGGCGAGACCCGCGTACCGGTCGAGACGCTGCGCGAGCTGAAGATCCTCGTCGACCGCGACGAGGACGGATACCTGCTGCAGATCTTCACCAAGCCGGTCCAGGACCGCCCGACGGTCTTCTTCGAGATGATCGAACGCCACGGCTCGATGGGCTTCGGCAAGGGCAACTTCAAGGCCCTGTTCGAGGCGATCGAGCGCGAGCAGGAGAAGCGCGGCAACCTCTGAGCCCAGGCGTTTCCTAAGGGCTGTCCCGTCATCCCTGGCGGGACAGCCCTTACGTGAAGGCGGGGTCTCCGACGGATCCGGAGGCCCCGTCGCTCTTGCTCCCCGCCGCGTCCGTCTCCGCCGCAGTCGTGGCCACGGGCGCATCACTCGCACGTCTGGCCCCCGCCGCCGTCGGTGCGGCGGCACCGAACGCGGCACAGAAGTTCCTGGCCGCCGGACTCGGGCCGGGGAGGCCGTGGATCCGGTAGCAGGGCGATCCCGGCAACGCCGGCAGGACGCCCGGGATCCTGGCCGTCCGGCGATCGAACCGGCGCCGGAACCGTGCGAAGAACCGCAGCGCCCCCGTCAGCGGTAGCCCGGCGCATTTCAGGCCAGGGGCGCGGGAGCGTCCGTGGTCCCCGTCGTTCCGGCCGGTGCCGCCTGCTGCGCGGGCGGGGCCTTGGACGGTTGCGGGGACTGCTGAGCGGGTTCTGTGGGAGGCGTCGGTTCGGGTGCCGCGGGCACTTCCTGCGGGTCGCCCGCCGGGGTCCGGCCCAGCTGGTCCAGGGCCTCCTGGGCCGATGGGGCGTCCAGAGGGCTGAAGTGGGGGTTCGTGCGCAGCGCCGCCTCCAGGTGGCGGCGGGCCGGGCCACCGTTCCCCAGCCTCCGTTCGATCATGCCCAGGTGGTACGCGTACAGGGCCGTCCCACCACCCGTGTCCGCCGCCTGCTGCGCGTATGTCAGCGCACTCTGCGAGTCGCCCGATCTGTACAGCGCCCAGCCCAGCGCGTCCGCCACTGCCGCACTGTGGTGCTGTCGGCCCCACTCCGCCCGCGACACATCACCGTGGTCGGCCTCGAAGCGGCCGAGGAGGAGGGACTCGTCGACCCCGTGGCCGCTCTCCTGGGTCAGGGTTCTGCGAAGCTTCGTGTACTGGCCTCGGGAGTCGTCGTCCAGCCCCAGCGACTCGTACAACTCGCCGAGTTCGAGCATGTATGCGGGGCTCGGGAGCCGGGACAGCGCCGCCCGGTAGTCGCGCTGCGCCTCGTGCGTACGGCCCAGGGCCGCCAGCGCCCGCGCCCGGCCCGCGAGCGACGGAGGGTGGGCGCGGTCCGTCCGCAGGGCCGCGCTGTACTGCGCCACCGCCTCCTCGGGCTCGCCCCGCTCCCAGGCCAGTTCGCCCAGCCGGAACAGGCAGTCCGTCTTCTCGGCGGGCGTGGTGGCCCGGTTCGCCGCATCCTGCGCGATCGCCAGGGCGTCCTCGCGCCGGCCCTCGTTCCGGTACATCTGCGCCGTCCACGAGAGCGCCGGTACGCCCGAGCGGAGCGCCGTGAACTTCTCCACCGCCCGGCCCGCCGCCGTGTACTGGCCGAGCCCGTTGTACGCGTCGATCAGGACCGGGTACGCCGTCCAGTCCTTCGGCTGCAGGGCCCGTACCGTCTCGCCCCACTTCTTCGCCGTGACGAAGTCGTGCCGCGCGTTGGCGAGCGCCGCCAGTCCCACCCAGGCCGCCGTGTTCCCCCGGTCACCCGGCTGTGCGTCCAGCGAGCGCCTCAGCGCCTGCTCGGCCCGCCCGTAGTACGCCGCGTCCGCGGAACGCCGCCCCCACTCCACGTACGCCGATCCGAGCACCGCCCACGACCGCGCGTCGGACGGATGCGTGCCCACCCAGCTCTGCCGGTCCCCGATCAGCGCCGTCAGATCGGCGAGGGAGGCGGGGGCGCCCGCGTTCGTCGCCGTCAGGGCGCGCATGACCGGTCCCGGCACGGGCGGCGGCGCGGCTTCCTTCTCCTCGTCCGGTACGGACACGACCGCACCCGCGACCAGCACGGCAGCCGCCACCGCACCGACCGCGGCCCGGCGCAGCGTCGAGTGCAACGAGACCGGCGGGGGTTCGGCCGGCGGTTCGGAGCCGGGGAGCGACGACGTCTGCGGTGGGCAATCGTACGGATCGGATGAAGGGGGCGCGTGATCCGACTGGGGGGACTCCGGAGGCTGCTGCGGCATGACATCCATGCCGATCACTCTGCGTCAGTATGAAGATCGCACCGTGTTGCGCGAACGCTGCCGCAGACGGGTTCACACCATTGGCCCCGGGTGTCACGCTTGGATCATGGACGATCTTCTCGAACGACTGCGCGCGGGCCTTCCTGCCGAGGCCCTGATCACCGATCCGGACGTCACGGCCTCCTACGCCCACGACATGGCGAGCTTCTGCGACGCGGGCGCTCCGGCCGTCGTGGTCCTGCCGCGCACGGTCGAGCAGGTCCAGCACGTCATGCGCACGGCGACCGCGCTGCGTGTGCCGGTCGTCCCGCAGGGTGCCCGTACCGGCCTGTCGGGCGCGGCCAACGCCTCCGACGGCTGCATCGTGCTGTCCCTGGTGAAGATGGACCGGATCCTGGAGATCAACCCGGTCGACCGGATCGCCGTCGTCGAACCGGGCGTCATCAACGCCGTGCTGTCCCGCGCGGTCAACGAACACGGCCTGTACTACCCGCCGGACCCGTCCAGCTGGGAAATGTGCACCATCGGCGGCAACATCGGCACCGCGTCCGGCGGGCTGTGCTGCGTGAAGTACGGCGTCACCGCCGAGTACGTACTCGGCCTCGAGGTCGTCCTCGCCGACGGGCGCCTCCTGACAACCGGCCGCCGGACCGCGAAGGGCGTCGCCGGATACGACCTCACCCGGCTCTTCGTCGGCTCCGAGGGCAGCCTCGGCATCGTCGTCCGCGCCGTGCTCGCCCTGAAGCCGCAGCCGCCGCAGCAGCTCGTCCTCGCCGCCGAATTCCCGTCCGCGACAGCCGCCTGCGACGCCGTCTGCCGGATCATGGAGCGCGGCCACACTCCGTCACTCCTCGAACTGATGGACCGTACAACGGTCCAAGCCGTCAACACGATGGCCCACATGGGTCTCCCCGACTCCACCGAAGCGCTGCTCCTCGCCGCCTTCGACACCCCGGACCCCACCGCCGACCTCGCCGCTGTCGCCGAACTCTGCACCACCGCCGGTGCCACCGAAGTGGTCCCCGCGGCCGACGCCGCCGAGTCCGAACTCCTCCTCCAGGCCCGACGGATGTCGCTGACCGCCCTGGAGGCCGTCAAGTCGGCCACGATGATCGACGACGTGTGCGTACCGCGCTCCAGGCTCGGCGCCATGATCGAGGGGACCGCGGCCATCGCGCAGAAGTACGACCTCACCATCGGCGTCTGCGCCCACGCGGGCGACGGCAACACCCACCCCGTCGTCTGCTTCGACCACACCGACGCCGACGAGTCGCGCCGGGCCCGCGAATCCTTCGACGAGATCATGGCGCTGGGCCTCGAACTCGGCGGCACCATCACCGGCGAACACGGCGTCGGCGTCCTGAAAAAGGAATGGCTGGCCCGCGAACTCGGCGAGGTGAGCGTCGAGATGCACCGGGGCATCAAGGCGGCGTTCGACCCGCTGGGGCTGCTCAACCCCGGCAAGGTCTTCTGACGCCGCCGACGGACCGCGCATCAGACCTCGCCGTCCGTCGGCTCGTCCGCCGGCCACGGGTCGCTCAGCCACAGGTCGTCGGCCGGCAACGGCGCCGGTGCCCCTCCCGGCTGACCGGCCCGCACGTGGAGAGAGCACCCTCCCCGCCGCCTATGACGCGACTTCCGGAAAGAACTTCACCCTGACCGGAAAGGGCCCCAAACGCGGGGACCGGCCCGGGGGTTGACAGCTGCGTGGCTGGGAGCATGCACGAGGTCGTTTTAGCTCGATCGTGTGACGGTCGGTTGATGGGCTTGCGGTGGGCCGGGAAGACCGCGCTAGCCTGACCGGGCGAGCTGGGACACCGGGTGCGGTGCCGGCGTGCGGGGCCCCTGCTCCACCAGCGAGATGGTTCAGGGCCTCCCCGTCGCCACTGACCGCACCCATCTGGCCAGGTCGTGAGGGACTCCGCCCTTCCGGGACCGGACCACGGACAGGATCCGTGTCGCCGCCCGGAGGTGAAAGCGGACGACCAGTGCGCCCAAGACCGTTCGGGGCGCGCCAGTGCGCGGACTCACTTCCGCTCACTGCCAAGGAACGGTACGCGGCTGTCTGATAGATGTGGTCCGTTGACTTGAGGCTTCGAAGAGATACGGGACCACGGTGATGAGCGCCCCAACCCCGGCACCCGGTGACGACAGGCCCCGCGAGGGGTATTACCCCGACCCGTCCATTCCCGGATATGTCCGGTACTGGAACGGCGCTTCGTGGGTTCCCGGTACGAGCCGTCCTGCGCCCCAGCAGGGCGAACCGATGGCCGCGACGCCCTCCGAGGGGGCAACGCCCGAACCGCAGCCGCAGCCTTCGGCACCGATGCCCGCCCAGGCGTCCGGTCCGACCTACGCGCCGGTGGACGAAACCGGTCCGGTCTTCCTCGACGAGGAGCCGAACGACAGCAACCGCCCCGAACCCTCGTCCGCCTGGCAGGCCGACGCCTCCCGGCAGACCGGCTTCGGCGGGGAACGCGACCGGCGGGTGTCCTGGGGCGGCACAGGCGGTACGGGGCAGCCGGGCGGGGCCGGAGCAGCGGGCCAGGTCCCTGCGGACCGGGCACCAGGAAGCGAAGCTCCCGCCGACCGGGCCCCCGCGGACCCGCGCCTGCCCGCGCCGCAGGACCCCACGGGCGGTGCGCTGCCGGGCATGCGGGGCGGCAACAGCCAGGTCCCCGAGCGAACGGTCGCGATCCGGGCCGACCGCCCTGCCGAGCCCGGAGGCGGCAGCGGTGAGGCGGGGCGTCCGCCTGCCGACGGTACGGTCACGATCCGCCCCGTGGGACAGGGGGGCCGGTCGCCCCGTCCCCGCAACGCGGAACAGGAACCGGCCGACGGGACGATGTCGATCCGCGCGGTTCCCCCCGGCACAAGCGCCCCGCAGCCCTCCGCAGCGGCACCTGCTCCGGCCCTCGCGCCCGCTCAGGCCGCCGCGCCGGCCCCGGCGCCCGCACCCGCGCCCGCCCCGGCCAATCCGCTCACCCAGGGCCCCGGCGGCGGCGCCACCTCCTGGGCGCAGCAGGCCCACCGGCTCGCCGCGCCCCAGCAGGCCGCCCACCCGCAGCCCCAGCCCCCGCGACAGCAGCAATTCGGGCCCAAGCAGTCCCAGCAGGCCGTGCCACCCCAGCAGCGTGTCGGTGCGCAGGCGGCTCAGCCGGACGGCCCTGTCGTGCCCTGGAAGCCCCCGGTCAACGACCACTTCCAGCAGCTCGCACAGGCGCAGGCGGCCGCCCGCCCGGCCGGGCTCGGCAAGCGGTTCGCCGCCCGGCTCGTCGACACGGTCGTGCTGGGCGCGCTCGTCGGCGCGATCGGGTTCCCGCTCGTCTCGCGGGCGATGGACCACATCGGCGACAAGATCGACGCGGCGAAGCTGTCCGGCCGGACCGTCACCGTCTGGCTGGTGGACTCCACCACGGCCGGGCTGTTCGGCGGGGTGCTCGGTGCGTTCCTGGTGCTCGGCGTGCTGTTGGAGGTCCTGCCGACCGCGAAGTGGGGCCGTACGCTCGGCAAGAAGCTCTGCGGTCTGGAGGTATGGGACATCGAGTCCCACGGGGCGCCCTCCTTCGGTGCCGCGCTCCGCCGCTGGCTGGTCTACGGCGTGCTCGGTCTGCTGGTCATCGGCGTGGTCAATGTCCTGTGGTGCCTGTTCGACCGCCCGTGGCGGCAGTGCTGGCACGACAAGGCGGCACACACCTTCGTGGCGGGCTGACGACGAGCACGACGACGCCGCGCGGGCGACCCGCGCGGCTGAGAGCCTGTCGGGTGACCTCTGATCGGGCGGCCACGCCCTGGCACGCACGCTTCCCGCGTTGCCGAAATGCCCTAGTAGCTCCCTCCCTACGCTCTCAGCTTCGTTCGAGCAGGGGAGGCCCCATCCGAGGGCCTTCCGGCGCCTTGGAATCGCACGCACCAGACCGCGTCCGCTTTCCGATCGAAGGTCACTCGACAGGCTCTGACGGCTCATCGGGTGAGGGGCGGCTGCTCGGTGCCCTGTTCCCCCGAACGCACCTGAGCCGTTGCGGGCACCCGTGGGCCGGGGTGCACTGCCCCCATGAGCAACGATCAGCCGACGTCCGGCCAGCCTCCCGAGGACGACCCGTTCCTCAAGAAGCCGCAGGAGCCGCAGCCGCCGTCGTCGGGTTCGCCCTACGACAGCGCTCCGCCGCCTCCTCCGCCGCCGTACGATTCCGGTGCCTACGGCGGTGGCCCGTACGGCAGCCCGGACCCGCTGGCGGGCATGCCGCCGCTCGGCGAGCCCGGCAAGCGGATCCTGGCCCGGCTGATCGACTTCCTGATCATCTCGATCCCGCTGTATCTGATCTCGCTGCCGTTCGGCGGCCCGGTCGAGGCGTCGTCGAACAACAACGGCAACAACGGCAACTTCAGTAACGCCTTCAACCAGACCTACAGCGGCCATCAGCTGCTCTGGTCGCTGATCGGGCTCGTGGCCTACGTGGCGTACGACACGTACTTCACGCACAAGGACGGCCGCACCATCGGCAAGCGGCTGCTGAAGCTGCGGGTCGCGATGCTCAATGACGGCCGGGTGCCGGACACCAGTGCCGCGTTCCTGCGGGCCGTGGTGCTGTGGCTGCCGGCGCTGCTGTGCTGCCCGTGCCTGTGGTGGCTGATCAACATCGTGCTGATGTTCACGGACAAGCCGTACCGGCAGGGGCTGCAGGACAAGGCGGCCAAGACGGTGGTGGTCTCGACCGCATAGCCGACGTACGCAGACGGTCCGCCCGAGCGGCACGCCGCCGGTTGCCAGGTCAGTGGCGCAGGGAGTGCTCACCCACGCGCTCGGCGGCGCGGGCGGCCGGGATCCTGGCCGGCTGGACGTCGTCGAGCTCGATGTCCTCGGCTGCGCCGACGGTGGAGACGGCGCCGTGGTTCGTACGAACCGCGGTCGCCGTCTTTGCCGTCTTCGCCGCTTTCCCTGTTTTCATCCGCAGCGGCAGGGGTACGGTGACGGCCACCAGCAGACCGAGCGCCAGCGCCGCCGTGCCGATGACGGCGATGCCGATGCCCGAACTCGTGCGGGACAGCAGGAGCATGGCGAGCGTCGAGAAGACGACGGTGACCGATCCGTAGGAGAGCTGTGCAGCAGTGGGACGCGGCATGGCGGTATCCGTCCTCGGGGCATCGGAAGGGGCAGTCTCTCAACGCGGTCGCACTGTGAAGCGACTCTACGACGGTGGATGCCCTGGAGGAACCGGTAGTAAGCGTGACCTAACCCACGGTGCCGGTGCATGGGGGGCGCACTGAGTCATCCAGTGCGTCAAAGGGGGGCATTGGCGCGCCGGTCGCCCGTTCGGTGAACGTCCGCATAACGGAACCGCACTCCCACATAATGCACTTGGCCTGTTCAAGTCAAGGTCTGTCTTTTCTCGTGTAACTCCGGTCGAATGGCGTCACTTGTGACGCGTAACCGCGCGCGGCCTCTCATCACTCCTGGGCCGCAGCCGCGGGCGCCGGGGAGGACTGCATCAAGTGACCACTAAGAGACGGACGCTCCGCGCCGCGGCGGTTGTCGTGGCCATGGCCGCCACCGCTGCCACGGCGTCGACCTTCGCCACCGCACAGGCCGATGACAAGGCGTCAGACGTCGGCGCATCCAGCATCGACCGCCGCGATCCGGGGTCGGCCGAGGGCAATGCGCACAACCTGAAGGGCCCCTTCAGCGAGCAGCAGGACGCACAGCGTCAGGCCGCCCTGGAGCAGGTCGTATCCGGCGCCAAGAAGGTGTCGAACCGCGACGGCTCCAACGTCGTCAAGCTCGACGACAAGAAGTACGTCGAGCTCGGCCGCGAGAAGACGGACAAGATCTTCACGATCCTGGCGGAGTTCGGCGACAAGGTCGACGACACGACCATGTTCGACCCGGACGGCGACGGCCCCGAGCCGCCCGTCAAGAAGTACGGCGGCACGCCCGGACCGCTGCACAACAAGATAGCCAAGCCGGACCCGGCGAAGGACAACAGCACCGCCTGGCAGGCCGACTACAACCAGGCCCACTTCCAGGACCTCTACTTCGGTGAGGGCGCCGGCAAGAACTCGCTGAAGACGTACTACGAGAAGACGTCCTCCGGACGCTACTCGGTCGACGGCAATGTCTCCGACTGGGTCAAGGTCCCGTACAACGAGGCCCGTTACGGTTCCAACTACTGCGGCTCGTCCAACTGCGCCAACGCCTGGGACATGGTCAGGGACGGCGTGAACGCCTGGGCCGCCGACCAGAAGGCCAAGGGCCGCACGCCGGAGCAGATCAAGGCGGACCTGGCGCAGTACGACCAGTGGGACCGTTACGACCACGACAACGACGGCAACTTCAACGAGCCCGACGGCTACATCGACCACTTCCAGGTCGTGCACGCGGGTGAGGACGAGTCCGCGGGCGGCGGCGTCGAGGGCCCGAACGCCATCTGGGCGCACCGCTGGTACGCGTACGGCACCAACGCCGGTGCGACCGGCCCGGCCGACAACAAGGCCGGCGGCACCCAGATCGGTGACACCGGCATCTGGGTCGGCGACTACACCGCGCAGCCCGAGAACGGCGGCCTGGGCGTCTTCGCCCACGAGTACGGCCACGACCTCGGTCTGCCGGACCTCTACGACACCACCAACCGCGCCGAGAACTCGGTCGGTTTCTGGTCCCTGATGTCGGCCGGCTCCTGGCTCGGCACCGGCAAGAACGCCATCGGTGACATGCCCGGCGACATGACCGCCTGGGACAAGCTGCAGCTGGGCTGGCTCAACTACGCCTCGGCCAAGGCCGCGACGAACTCGGTCCACAAGCTGGGTGTCTCGGAGTACAACACCAAGGACAAGCAGGCGCTCGTCGTCTCGCTGCCGGACAAGCCCGTCACCACCGCTGTCACGACGCCCGCGGAGGGCGCCAAGCAGTGGTGGAGCGACATGGGTGACGACCTCAACAACACCCTGTCCCGCTCGGTCGACCTGACCGGTAAGTCCAAGGCGTCCCTGGACCTTTCGGGCTGGTGGGACATCGAGAAGGACTACGACTACCTCTACACCGAGGTGTCTACGAACGGCGGCGGCAGCTGGACCGCGATCGACGGCACGGCCGACGGCCAGGCCATCCCGCGCGACGCCAGTGACAAGCCGGCCCTGACCGCCGTCTCCGGCAAGTACCAGAAGCTGTCGTACTCGCTGGACGCCTACGCGGGCAAGAAGATCGACATCCGCTTCCGTTACACCACCGACGGCGGCGCGGGCGGCCTGGGCTTCGCGGCCGACACCATCGCGGTCAACGCCGACGGTGCCGTGCTCTTCTCGGACAACGCGGAGGGCGACGACAACGGCTGGACCGCCAAGGGCTTCTCCCGGGTCGGTGCGTCGTTCACCAAGGACTACCCGCAGTACTACATCGCGGAGAACCGCCAGTACGTCTCGTACGACAAGACCCTCAAGGTCGGCCCGTACAACTTCGGCTTCCTCAACACCCGTCCGGACTGGGTCGAGCACTACCCGTACCAGAACGGTCTGCTGATCTGGCTCTGGGACCAGTCCCAGAAGGACAACAACGTCTTCGTCCACCCGGGCAAGGGTCTGATCCTGCCGATCGACGCGCACGCCAAGCCGCTGAAGTGGGCTGACGGCACCGTCATGCGCAACAAGATCCAGCCCTTCGACGCGCCGTTCAGCTGGCGGCCGACCGACGCCTTCACGCTGCACAAGGCCGACGTGGCGACCAAGATCAAGTCCCAGCCGGGCGTCCCGGTCTTCGACGACCACAAGGGCACCTACTGGTACGCGGAGAACAAGACCGGAAGCGTGCAGGTCACTGACACCAACACCCGGATCACGATCGTCAGCGAGCCGCTCAGCGGCTCGACGATCACGGTCAAGGTTGGCACCTCGCACAAGTAATTCCGCATCACCGCAGGTCAAAGCATGATCGGCCGTCGCCCTCTAGCGGGCGGCGGCCGATCGTGTTTAGGTGCCTCTTGTTCGGATTCCTATTGACGCGATGTCTCACGGGGGAGCGCGGAGCATGGCAGGCGGAGGATTCAGCAAGTTGCCGAACGGCAGTGTGGTGATCGCGATCACCCTGAACGGCCCGGCGGACGGGACGGACCCGGGAACCCCGGTCCGGGTCCTGGTGCACGCGGCGAACCGGGCCCGCGCACTGACCCGCCTGCGCAATGTGGGCCTCCGGGCGGTCTACCTCCGCGGCAACGCGGAACCGCCCACGCCCGACGAGATCACGGCGGTGCTGCACCACCCGGACGGCCTGCTCTGGCGAGCGAGACCGGAGAACGCCCAGGAACTCTGGCACCCCATCCGGGCACTCCTGCGCACACCGGTACCGGCCCACCAGTCCTGAGGGCGCCTGCGTCCCGCCCGGCCACGTCGAGCCCGTCCGGCGCTTGAGAACAAGACCCGGGCCGCAAACCGGCCCGCACATCGAGCGCCACGCCGGCAAAGACAAGCCCGTCCGGCGATGGAGGACAACGCGGCCGCCGGACGACCCCGGCAACCGCCCCCCGCCGCCCTACACCACCGGCTTGCCGGAGAGCTCCACCCCGGCCTCCCGGAGCTCCTCCAGCGCCCGCCCCGTGCTCGCGGCGGCGACCCCCGCGGTCAGGTCCAGCAGTACATGCGTCGCGAACCCTTCCCGGACCGCATCCAGCGCCGTCGCCCGCACACAGTGATCCGTGGCGATGCCGATGACGTCGACCTCGGTGACCCTCCGGTCCCGCAGCCACTGCGCGAGCCCCACCCCGTTCTCGTCGACCCCCTCGAAGCCGCTGTACGCCGCCGCGTACGCCCCCTTGTCGAACACCGCATCGATCGCGCCGGAAGCGACCGCCGGGGCGAAATTGGGGTGGAAGCCCACCCCCTCCGTGCCGGCGACACAGTGCGCAGGCCAGGAGTGCTCGAAGTCGGGCTGTGCGGAGAAGTGGCTGCCCGGGTCGACATGGTGGTCACGGGTGGCGACCACATGGCGGTATCCGGCCTGGGCCTCACCGATCAGGTCGGTGATGGCGGCGGCGACATCCGCGCCCCCCGTCACCGCGAGGCTGCCGCCCTCGCAGAAGTCGTTCTGAACGTCCACGACGATCAACGCGCGGTGCATGGCGGGTGTCCTTCGATGGAGGAGAGAAGCGGGGGAGGAGAACGGAACGGTGAAGTTCGGGGGCTGCAAATCGAGCCTAGAGACAAAGACCGCCTTGCGGGAGGGGGCGTATCGCTGCTGGCAACGACCGTCGCCTTCCTTGCCGCGGCACGTTCAGACGAACTCCGTCGGAATCACCGGCTCCCCCTTGGACAGCTGGATCGCCGACATCGGCAGCCCCCGCCGCGCCGCTATATGCCGCTCCCGCGCCGTGTCCAGCGACTCGCGCGCGATCACCTCACCACCCCTGACCAGCTCGACCAGCAGCTGGCGGTCGGCCAGCCCGTCGGGCACCGGACCGGTGCCGACCACCTCGGCCTCGGCCACTCCGTTCTCGTCCAGCTGCCGCGCGGCCCACTTGCGACCGCCCACCGAGGACTTCGCCCCCAGCGACTTCTTCGCAACCGGCCGCAGCGGTTCCGCGGGATCGGCGGAGCTCGCCCGGGCGACCAGCTTGTAGACCATGGAGCAGGTCGGCTGCCCGCTGCCGGTGACCAGCTGCGTGCCCACGCCGTACGCGTCGACCGGTGCCACGGCCAGCGACGCGATCGCGTATTCGTCCAGGTCCGACGTCACCACGATCTTCGTCCCGGTGGCGCCCAGCTCGTCCAGCTGCTGCCGCACCCGGTGCGCGAGGAGCAGCAGGTCCCCGGAGTCGATCCGGACGGCCCCCAGCTCGGTGCCGGCGAACTCGACCGCCGTACGGACCGCCTCGGCGACGTCGTACGTGTCGACCAGCAGCGTCGTCTTCCGGCCCAGCGAGTCGACCTGCGCCCGGAACGCGTCGCGCTCGCTGTCGTGCAGCAGCGTGAACGCGTGCGCGCTCGTCCCGACCGTCGGGATGTTGTAGCGGAACCCGGCCGCCAGATCGGATGTCGCGTCGAAGCCGCCGATGTACGCGGCCCGCGCCGACGCCACCGCGGACAGTTCATGGGTGCGTCGTGCACCCATCTCGATCAGCCTGCGACCGCCCGCCGCCGCCGACATCCGGGACGCCGCCGCGGCGACCGCCGAGTCGTGGTTGAGGATCGACAGGATCACCGTCTCCAACAGCACGCATTCGGCGAAGGAGCCCTCGACCCGCAGGATCGGCGAGCCCGGGAAGTACACCTCGCCCTCCGGGTAGCCCCAGATGTCGCCGCTGAAGCGGTAGTCCGCCAGCCAGGCGAGCGTCGGCCCGTCGACGATGTTCCGGTCGCGCAGGAAGGTGAGCATCTCGTCGTCGAAGCGGAAGTTCTCCACCGCGTCCAGGACGCGTCCGATGCCCGCGACGACGCCGTAGCGCCGCCCCTCGGGCAGTCGGCGGGTGAACACCTCGAAGACCGAGCGCCGGTCGGCGGTGCCCGCCTTCAGTGCCGCCTGCACCATCGTGAGCTCGTACTGGTCGGTGAAGAGCGCTGTCGACGGCACGCCGACCCGTCGCCCAAGGTCCGCAGAGTTCATGGCTCGGATGCTACCCCTATTTCGTCAGAGTGACGAGATCTAAGCCGTTTGTGCGATGCCCCCTCCCGGGTGGCAGCATGGGGTAGGTGAGTGTCGCCCCTGTAGAGATCGAGCGCCCCGAATCGGCCGAGGAGAACCTCGTTGTCCCCGAGCCCGACGTGCCCTGGGTGACGCTGGTCCACAACGACCCGGTCAACCTGATGAGCTACGTGACCTATGTCTTCCAGGCCTACTTCGGCTACTCCAAGGACAAGGCCCACAAGCTGATGCTCGACGTCCACCAGAAGGGCCGCGCCGTCGTCTCCAGCGGCAGCCGCGAGGAGATGGAGCGCGATGTCCAGGCCATGCACGGTTACGGGCTCTGGGCCACCCTGACCCAGGACCGCAAATAGCCTCCATCTCTGCCCCGCCCGACCCACCATCGGAGAAAACCCATGGCCGGCCACTTCGAGGCCACCCCCGGCGGCGGCGCGGCCGTCGCGCTCGACGAGGTGGAGATCGCGATCCTGCGCTCCCTCGCCGTCCAGCTGCTGGAACTGATCGGACCCGGCGACGAACCGGCCGACGGTGAGGACCCACTCGCCGCCCTGTTCGCCGAAGGGCCCAGCGAGCCGCCGACCGACCCGGCCCTGGCTCGCCTCTTCCCGGAGGCGTACGGCGACGAGGACAGCGAACTGCGCGCCGCGTCCGCCGAGTTCCGCCGCTTCACCGAGAACGACCTGCGCACCCGCAAGCGCGGCGACGCGCTCACCGTCGTACGCACCCTCGACGCACTCCCGTCCGGCGAGCAAGGCGCAGTCCTCACGCTCACCGCCGACGAATGCCGCAACTGGCTCGGTGCCCTCAACGACCTCCGCCTCACCATCGGTGCCCGCCTGGAGGTCTCCGACGAGGACGAGGGCGGTGAGGGCTCGCTCTACCGGCTGCCCGACAGCGACCCGCGCAAGCCGATGGTCATGGCCTACCTCTGGCTGGGCGCGCTCCAGGAGACGCTCGTCGAGACCCTGATGCCGTAGGGGCTGTCCGGCGGATCGTGGCCGGGACAGCCCTTAGAGCCTGTCGGGTGACCTCTGATCGGGCGGCCACGCCCTGGCACGCACGCTTCCCGCGTTGCCGAAATGCCCTAGTAGCTCCTTCCCCAAGCTCTCAGCTTCGTTCGAGCAGGGGAGACCCCATCCGAGGGCCTTCCGGCGCCTTGGAATCGCATGCACCAGAGCACGTCCGCTTTCCGATCGAAGGTCACCCGGCGGGCTCTTAGCACTTCCCCACGTGCTCGGCTTCGCCCGAATGGGGGAGGCCTCACTCGCGGCGTTGCCCAAACGCCCGCACGGCTCCGCTGTGAGGACGCTCCGACGCCCAAGGGCCGCCCCGTGGCGATGCACCGCACCGAACGCCGTGACTCACCCGCCTTTCCTTGATCGGGTTTTACCTCCCCTTGGGGCCGGGTCGGAGTGTTCGCTCAACGGACATTCAAATCCAAATAACGATCCCGTCACCTGAATGGCCTTTTTTGTGGCGGCTGGAAACTCTTGTCCGCTTTTTCCTGTGGTGTGCACCACACAATGTCCGGTGGGCCACCGGTGGCTCCGTGATAAATCTTCACGACCACCCGGGGACGCCATCCCTGTACCCGGGGGCGCTACCACCGGCGGACCGCCGGTCGCACTCCATTCATATCCGGGGGGATCAGGACCCGATCCGCAGCCGTCAGGCGCGGATCGGCGTGGAGAAAGGCGCAACACATGACATCGGCGCAGGTCGACAAGGGACAAGGCGGCTCGCAGCAGGCCGCGGAAGCCGCAGATGCCACCACCTCGGGCGAGGGCTATCAGCGCGCCCTCGGTGCCCGCCAGATCCAGATGATCGCGATCGGCGGGGCCATCGGAACCGGCCTCTTCCTCGGCGCGGGCAAGGCCATCGCCAAGGCGGGACCCAGCCTCATCCTGGCCTATGCCATCGCAGGCCTGGTGATCTTCTTCATCATGCGGGCCCTGGGCGAACTCCTCATGTACCGCCCGGTCTCGGGCTCATTCTCGGAGTACGCCCGCGAATTCGTCGGCCCCTTCGCAGGATTTGTCACCGGCTGGACCTACTGGCTGTTCTGGGTCGTCACCGGAATCACCGAAGTCACCGCGGCAGCCCAGTACATGACGTTCTGGTTCGACATTCCCCAATGGGTGTCCGCACTGATCTTCACGGTCATCCTGTACGTCGTGAACCTGATCTCCGTGAAGCTCTTCGGGGAACTCGAATTCTGGTTCTCGATGGTCAAGGTCACCGCCATCGTCGGCATGATCCTCATCTGTGCCGGAATTCTCACCCTCGGCTTCTCCGACGCCGGCGACACCGCGTCCGTCTCCCACCTGTGGGCCGACGGCGGCTTCTTCCCGCACGGCATCAAGGGCACCTTGATGACTCTGCAGATCGTGATGTTCGCCTTCCTCGCCGTCGAACTCGTCGGCGTCACCGCAGGCGAGTCCAAGGACCCGAAGACCGTCCTGCCCAAGGCCATCAACACCGTGCCGTGGCGCATCGCCGTCTTCTACGTCGGCGCCCTCGTCATGATCCTCGCCGTCGTCCCGTGGACGGAATTCCAGCCCGGCATCTCGCCGTTCGTCGCCGCCTTCCAGAAGATGGGTCTCGGCATCGGCGCAGGCATCGTCAACTTCGTCGTCCTGACCGCGGCCCTCTCCTCCTGCAACTCCGGCATGTACTCCACCGGCCGCATGCTGCGCGACCTCGCGCTCAACGGACAGGGCCCGACGTTCTTCACCCGGCTGACCAAGAGCGGCACCCCGCTCGTCGGCACCACCTTCTCCGCCGCTCTCATGCTCGTCGGCGTCTGGATCAACTACCAGTGGCCCGGAGACGCCTTCACCTACGTCGTCTCCTTCGCCACCATCTCCGGCATGTGGGCCTGGATCATGATCCTCGTCTGCCAGATCCGCTACCGCCGCCTGGCCGACCGCGGAGTGCTCCCGCAGTCCACCTTCCGGGCCCCCGGCGCCCCGTACACCAGCGTCTTCGCCCTCGCCTTCATCGGCATGGTGATCGTGATGATGGGCATCGACAAGGACGCCAGGATCTCGCTGTACTGTGCCCCGCTCTGGGCCCTGATCCTCGGCGTCTCGTACCTGGTCCTCAAGGCCCGTAACCCCGAGAGCACGGCCTTCGCCAAGCGCTGACCCGACCCGGCCGTCCGGCATACGGGCCCCCGCGTACCACTCCTCGGTACGCGGGGGCCCTCTGCTTATCCTGACGCCATGCTGACCATCACCCAGGAGCTGTACGACCAGATCGTCGCGCACTCCCGCGCGGACCACCCCGACGAGGCGTGCGGCGTGGTCGCGGGCCCGGCCGGAACCGGCCGCGCCGAACGCTTCATCCCCATGCTCAACGCCGCCCGCTCGCCCACGTTCTACGAGTTCGACTCCGCGGACCTGCTGAAGCTCTACCGCGAGATGGACGACCGCGACGAGGAGCCGGTGATCGTCTACCACTCGCACACGGCGACCGAGGCGTACCCCTCGCGCACCGACATCACGTACGCCAATGAGCCCGGCGCCCACTACGTGCTCGTCTCCACCGCCGACACCGACGACGCGGGCCCCTTCCAGTTCCGCTCGTACCGCATCGTGGACGGCGTGATCACCGAGGAGGACGTCAAGGTCGTCGAGGCGTACGAACCCGCCTGACCTCCAGCGGCCGGGGCGAATCCCCGTCCCGGCCCGCCGCGGCTCCCCGCCCGGCCTTCGACCGTCCACCAGGCGAACACTCACCATCCACCAGGTGAGATCACATGCCGGGGTCCGGACCGGGAATCGATACGATGAACCCATGGTTCCCCATGACGTGAGCGACAAGACGCCGGGCATGCTGCTCGTCGCGCGCCTGCACGTCGACCTGTGCAGGCTCTCCAGCGCGATCTGTACGAGCCGCCTGCCCGCCGGCCGCAAGGCCTGAGCCGGGCCGCGGCCCCGAGCGACGTCCAGACACACCCCTGCGCGGGGGCAGAGCCGCGCGCCCCACGCCACCACTCCGCTTCGACAGGAGCCCACGCCATGGCCATCGAGGTCCGCATCCCGACCATCCTCCGCACCTACACCGACGGCGCCAAGGCCGTCGAGGGCAACGGAGAGACCCTCGCCGACCTCTTCACGGACCTCGACAGCCGCCACAACGGCATCCGTGAGCGCATCGTCGACGGCGACCAGCTCCGTCGCTTCGTGAACGTCTACCTCAACGACGAGGACGTCCGCTTCCTCGACGGAATCTCCACCAAGCTCAGCGACGGCGACAGCGTCACCATCCTCCCGGCCGTCGCAGGCGGCATGAACTGATGCGGTACGACAGCCCGCTCGCCGCGGTGGGCAACACCCCGCTCGTCCGCCTGCCGCGGCTGTCACCGTCGGACGACGTCCGCATCTGGGCCAAGCTGGAGGACCGCAACCCCACCGGCTCGATCAAGGACCGCCCCGCGCTCCACATGGTCGAACAGGCCGAGAAGGACGGCCGGTTGACCCCCGGCTGCACCATCCTGGAGCCCACCAGCGGCAACACCGGCATCTCGCTCGCCATGGCGGCCAAGCTCAAGGGCTACCGCATCGTCTGCGTCATGCCGGAGAACACCTCGCAGGAACGGCGCGACCTGCTCACCATGTGGGGCGCCGAGATCATCTCCTCCCCGGCGGCCGGCGGCTCCAACACAGCCGTCCGCGTCGCCAAGGAACTGGCCGCCGAGCACCCGGACTGGGTGATGCTCTACCAGTACGGCAACCCGGACAACGCGGGCGCCCACTACGCCACCACCGGTCCCGAAATCTTCGCCGACCTGCCCTCCATCACCCACTTCGTGGCGGGCCTCGGCACCACCGGCACGCTCATGGGTGTGGGCCGATACCTGCGCGAACAGAAGCCCGACATCAAGATCGTCGCCGCCGAGCCGCGCTACGACGACCTCGTCTACGGACTCCGCAACCTCGACGAGGGCTTCGTCCCCGAGCTCTACGACGCCTCGGTCCTCACCACCCGCTACTCCGTCGGCTCCGCCGACGCCGTCACCCGCACCCGCGAACTCCTCCAGCAGGAGGGCATCTTCGCGGGCGTCTCCACCGGTGCCGCACTCCACGCGGCGATCGGAGTCGGCACCAAGGCGGTCAAGGCGGGGGAGACGGCAGACATCGTCTTCGTCGTCGCCGACGGCGGCTGGAAGTACCTGTCGACGGGCGTCTACACGGCCCCCACGACGGAAGCGGCCATCGAAACGCTGCACGGCCAGCTCTGGGCGTAACACCAAGCCGCTGTGCGCCGTCCCGCCCTCGGCCGCCGGACCCGCTGGAATTCCAGCCCGTCCGGCGGCCGAGGACTTTTTTCGACCGTCAGCCGATCCCGTGCACCCGCTCCCACACCGCCGGGTCCACCGTCCCCACCCGCCGCCGGAACCCCCGCACCGCCACATCCCGCAGCTCGTCCGTCTCCAGGAAACTCGCGCGCCCCTGCGTATCCCCCACCGAACCAGGCGGCAGCGCGATCACCCCGGGCCGCTCCTCGTGATGCTTGCTGGTGATCTTCGCGACGAGCGCCGCACCGCCCCGCACCGACAGCACCAGACAGGGCCGGTCCTTCGTCCCGGGCCCGTCCTCGTACGGAACCTCCGCCCACCAGATCTCACCCGGCCGCGGCGCCCGCTCCGGCTGCCCCCGCGGCCCTTCCCGCCTGCCCGGCGGACGCGTCTGCCGGGCAGAACGCCCACCAGGGCGCTGACGCCCCCGCCCGAGCCGCCCCCGCCCGTCGGCAATCGCGGCAATGAGAGCGAGCAGTACGACCACGGCCAGAGCCGGCCACCAGGACATGTCCATGCCCCGACGGTACCGGCGCCCCCGCCGGCCCGCCCTCCGCACCCGCCCTCCGCACCCGCTCTCCGCACCCGCTCTCCGCACGCGCTCTCCGCACCCGCCCTCCGCACCCGCCCTCCGCACCCGCTTCCATCGAACCGGTGACAGAGCAGGTGAGTTCGCCCACAACGGCAGGCCCCAGAGGAGCGACCAGGTGTTTCGCGCCTTACGCTCAACAAATCGCACGAACCCTCCCCGTTCCCACGTCTCGGAGGTTCACGCTCCATGAAGCTCACCGTCGTCGGCTGCTCGGGCTCGTTCCCGTCCACGGGTTCGGCATGTTCGAGCTACCTCGTAGAGGCCGACGGCTTCAGGCTGCTCCTCGACATGGGCAACGGCGCCCTCGGTGAGCTGCAGCGCCACGTCGGTCTCTATGACCTCGACGCCATCTTCCTCAGCCATCTCCATGCCGATCACTGCATTGACATGTGCGCGTACTTCGTCGTCCGCTACTACCGGCACGACGGCGGACGCCCCGCGTCCATCCCGGTCTACGGCCCCGACGGCACCGAACAGCGACTGACCACCGCCCACGCCGACACCCCGTCCGACCGGTCCATGGGCGAGGTCTTCGACTTCCACACGCTGAAGCCCGGCTCGTTCGACATCGGCCCCTTCTCGGTCCGCACGGAGAAGGTCTGTCACCCCGTCGACGCCTTCGGTATCCGCATCGAGCACGGCGGCCGCACCCTCGCGTACTCGGGCGACACCGGCATCTGCGAGGCGCTGGACGAACTCGCGGAGGGCGCCGATCTGTTCCTCTGCGAAGCATCGTTCGTCTACGGCAAGGAAGACATCCCGGACCTCCACCTCAACGGCCGCGAAGCAGGCGAGATCGCCGCACGCGCGAAGGTGGGACGGCTCGTCCTCACCCACATCCCGCCGTGGACGGACGCGGACCGCAACCTGGCCGATGCCCGCACGATCTACCGCGGACCGGCGGAGCTGGCGGTTCCGGGCGCGGTCTACGAGATCTAGGGTCTCGGGTACGTACGACGGAGCCCCCACCTTCCGCCCGGAAGGCGGGAGCTCCGTCGTCGGCGGCCGAAGACCTACTTGACGAGGTCTTTCTCGATCTGTGCCTCCAGTTCGTCGGGCTCGCGCCCGGGAGTCTGGAGGTCGAACCTGGTGATGGCGAACCGGAAGATCACGTAATACGCCACTGCGAAGCAGAAGCCGATCGGAATGATCATCCAGGGCTTCGTGGCCAGGCTCCAGTTGATGACGTAGTCGATCAGACCCGCCGAGAAACTGAAGCCGTCCTTCACGCCGAGCCCCCAGCTCACCGCCATCGAGACACCGGTGAGCACGGCGTGGATCACATACAGAAGCGGGGCGACGAAGAGGAACGAGTACTCGATCGGCTCGGTGATGCCCGTCACGAACGACGTCAGACCGACCGAGAGCATCATGCCGCCGACCGCCTTCCGGCGATGCGGCTTGGCGCAGTGGTAGATCGCCAGCGCCGCAGCCGGGAGCGCGAACATCATGATCGGGAAGAAGCCCGTGGTGAACTGCCCGGCCGTCGGATCGCCCGCCAGGAACCGGTTGATGTCACCGTGCACGACCGTCCCGTCCGGTTTGGTGAAGTCGCCGAACTGGAACCAGACGAACGTGTTCAGGAACTGGTGCAGGCCGACTACCAGCAACGCGCGGTTGGCGATGCCGAAGATGCCGGAGCCCAGCCAGTTCAGGTCCACCAGCCACTTGGAGAAACTGGTCAGACCGTCACCGATCGGCGCCCACAGCCAGGCGCACAGGGCGGCGAAGGCCAGACCGACGAACGCCATGATGATCGGCACGAGCCGGCGGCCGTTGAAGAAGCCCAGCCAGTCGACCAGCTTGACCCGGTGGTACCGCTGCCAGAACCACGCCGACATCAGCCCCATCACGATGCCGCCGAACA
Source organism: Streptomyces sp. NPDC005151 (assembly GCF_053599875.1). Taxonomy (NCBI): domain Bacteria; kingdom Bacillati; phylum Actinomycetota; class Actinomycetes; order Kitasatosporales; family Streptomycetaceae; genus Streptomyces; species Streptomyces sp. NPDC005151. The sequence goes on from NZ_JBSFYR010000041.1 coordinate 45,259, forward strand.
CCCCGGGGTTCTGGTACTGGGCGGCCGTCACCTTCGCGTTGCCGGTGACGCAGGTGCCGAACCAGGTGCCGCCCGCCGTGAAGGTGGAGCCCGGTGCGCAGTCCACCGGGAAGGCGTGCAGCACCGCGTAGTAGACGAGGAAGCCGGTCACCGCCGCGAGCGCCGTCGAACCGTCCGACTTCTTCGCCATGCCGATCGCGACCCCGACGCAGAACAACAAGGGCAGGCCGAGACCGGAGTCGAGGAGCGCTCCACCGGCAGCGGCGAAGACCTTCGCGACGTTGTCCCAGCCGAGACCCTCGTTGCCGAACACGTCCGGCTGACCGAGCCGGTTGAGAATGCCGGCCGCCGGCAGCACCGCGATCGGGAGCTGGAGGCTGCGTCCCATCTTCTGGAGGCCCTGGAAGAAGCCGTGCCACCACACCTTCCGTGGTGCTGTGGCGCTGCTTGAGCTCATCGGCATCCTCCCGGAACAGGCCACGTCTGGCGGTCGTCGCAAAGTGGTGCAGACCAGTTGCGGTGCGGTGCGCAACCCGCCCGGAGGACAGAGCACCGGTGATCGTCATCATTGGTGATGATCAGGTTGCTCGCTCGCGAAGTTGGGCCAACCGTGCGTTACCGTGACGAAACGGACCCATGGTGGGCCGGCGCCGGACGAGAAGAACCAGGGAGAACCACATGGCCAGCAAGGCTGAGAAGATCGTCGCCGGGCTCGGCGGGATCGACAACATCGAAGAAATCGAAGGCTGCATCACCCGCCTCCGCACCGAGGTCATCGACCCGAGCAAGGTCGACGAAGCCGCGCTCAAGGCCGCCGGGGCCCACGGCGTCGTCAAGATGGGCACCGCGATCCAGGTCGTCATCGGCACCGACGCCGACCCCATCGCCGCCGACATCGAAGACATGATGTGACGACCACTCGCTGAGCGGGCCCGGCTCCGCACCCCACAGGCCCCGATCCCGCCAGAACGGGGCCTGCGGCACACCGCCACCGCCCCCCGCTGCACCCTCACCCGCTCCCCGGCACACCCCGACCGGCGCCCACGGCCCAGCCGATAGGCTCGACGCCATGTCTCGTATCGACGGCCGCACCCCCGAAGAGCTCCGCCCCATCACCATCGAACGCGGATGGAGCAAGCACGCCGAAGGCTCAGTCCTCATCTCCTTCGGCGACACCAAGGTCTTCTGCACCGCCTCCTTCACCGAAGGCGTCCCGCGCTGGCGCAAGGGCAGCGGCGAAGGCTGGGTCACCGCCGAATACTCCATGCTGCCCCGCTCCACCAACACCCGCGGCGACCGCGAAGCCGTACGCGGCAAGATCGGTGGCCGTACCCACGAAATCAGCCGCCTCATCGGCCGGTCCCTGCGCGCCGTGATCGACTACAAGGCGCTCGGCGAGAACACCGTCGTCCTCGACTGCGACGTCCTCCAGGCCGACGGCGGCACCCGCACCGCCGCCATCACCGGCGCGTACGTCGCCCTCGCCGACGCCATCACCTGGGCCCAGGGCAAGAAGCTCATCAAGCACGGCCGCAAGCCGCTGACCGGCACCGTCTCCGCCGTCAGCGTCGGCATCGTCGACGGCGCGCCGCTCCTCGACCTCTGCTACGAGGAGGATGTCCGCGCCGAGACCGACATGAACGTCGTCTGCACCGGCGACGGCCGCTTCGTCGAGGTCCAGGGCACCGCCGAGGCCGAGCCCTTCGACCGCAAGGAACTGAACGCGCTCCTCGACCTCGCCACCAGCGGCTGCGTCGACCTCAGTGCCATCCAGCAGGCGGCCCTCGCCCGCACGCTCGGCGAGTAAAGAAGCAACCAAGTACGCACCACACAGCGTCATTACGAGTACGGACGCACGGGTCGAACCGTGCGTCCGTCCGCGTATCCGCACCCGGGGAGGAACCGCACCATGGCCAAGGCCACCCGCCACCGCCGCATCACCGTCGCGCTGACCCTGACCGCTCTCACCCTCACCGCCGCGGTCGGCTGCGGCGCCGTCGACAAGGCCCTCGACTGCGTCCGTACCGCCGACGCCATAGCCACCAGCGTCGACAACCTCCAGCAGGCCGTCTCCAACGCCTCGAACGACCCCACCCAGGCATCCGAGGCCCTCGACGAGATAGACAAGGAACTCGGCAACCTCGGCGACAAGACGGACAACGCCGACCTCTCCAAGGCCGTCGACGACCTCCAGGCCGGCGTCAAGAACGTCCGCGACGCCGTCGACAAGGGCGACGCCACCCCGGACATCACTCCGGTCACCGACGCCGCCAAGGAGATCGGCAACGTCTGCACCTCATAGCGGACCGCACCCGGCACCCCGCGATAATCGGCACATGACCCGCCTGATCCTCGCCACCCGCAACGCCGGGAAAATCACCGAACTCCACGCGATCCTCGCCGACGCAGGGCTCAGCCACGAACTCGTCGGCGCGGACGCGTACCCCGAGATCCCCGACGTCAAGGAGACCGGCGTCACCTTCGCCGAGAACGCCCTCCTCAAGGCGCACGCCCTGGCCCAGGCCACCGGCCACCCCGCGATCGCCGACGACTCCGGCCTCTGTGTCGACGTACTCGGCGGCGCCCCCGGCATCTTCTCGGCCCGCTGGGCCGGCACCCACGGCAACGACCGCGCCAACCTGGACCTGCTGCTGGCCCAGCTCTCCGACATCGACGACACCCACCGCGCCGCCCACTTCGCCTGCGCGGCAGCTCTCGCCCTCCCGGACGGCACGGAACGCGTGGTCGAGGGCCGCCTCCTGGGCACCCTCCGCCACACCCCGTCCGGCACGAACGGCTTCGGCTACGACCCTATCCTGCAGCCGGAGGGCATGACCCGGACCTGCGCGGAACTGACCCCGGCGGAGAAGAACGCGATCAGCCACCGCGGCAAGGCGTTCCGGGCGCTGGTGCCGGTGGTGCGGGAGCTGGTGGGGTGACAGCACGATGCCGGGTCTCCTCGGAGGAGCCCGGCATCGGCTTCGTATGGTGCGCCCGGTCGGACTCGAACCGACACAAAACACGACTACCTAAAAGTCGCCGCTCACCAGTTGGCGTACGGGCGCAAACCAAAGCAATGTTACTGCTTCCTGGGGGATGAACGGGAGCGATTGGCGAATGTATCCGTCTGGCTGTGGCAGGACGGACAGAGGTACCGCAGGTTCTCGCGGCGATTGTCCAGCCGGTCGCCATTGATGTGGTCGATCTCCAGCACCAGGCGCTTGCCCCGCCAGACATCGCCAATGCCACACGCTGCACACTCGTGCGGAACGTTCAGGTCATCAAGCGCGCGTCGCAGATGAGCGGTCCTCGTCCGGGGCGAGGGCGGGTCGAGCCGCCTCAGGATCTCCCCCGCAGGTTTGCGATAGGGAGAGGAGGCTCCGAGGAAATGGCCCTGCCCTGTGAAGTGTTCGGTTGAGATGCTGTGTGCTTCGATGCTGCGCTTCACGAGAGCGCGACCGGCGCCGTTGTCGGCACGACCCAGAAGCTTGAGTATGCCTGCGAAGCTGAACGAGGCCTCCACGGCCGCCACCAGCTCGTCTCGGTTCAGGATGCCTGCTCCGTATCGGCGCCCGCGCGTGAAATGTGAGGTGTCGATGCCGTACTGATCGAGTTTCTTGCGGATATGGCTGTACGGGCTGTCTTGTGGTGGGAGGCCCATGTACTCCAGCACTTCCCGGATGCTGTAGGAGCGCGCCGCGGCCTCGGCGAGGAGTGCTTCCGAGTACGAGCGACGTTCTCGCTCCGGCAGCAGTTCCTCGCGGAAATGGGATGTGTCTATGCCGTAGTGCCGCAGGCGCCGGTTCAGGTAGGAGCGCGCTCCGCTGCCGAGCGTGGCGCCGAGTCTGCGCATCAGATCCACCATGCCGGATGACTCGGCTGCAGCCGCCGCCAGCCGCTCGCGCGTGTACTGGGGACTTTTCACACCGCCTTCCGCTTCCGCCCGCGGTAAGTGTCGGTCACCGAGTGGCAGTTGGGGCAGAGGAACTGCAGGTTCTCCGGTCGGTTGTCCCACCAGTCGGCGTTCTTGTGATCCACCTCAAGTCGCAGTGGTTTGCCGTTCCATACGGCGCCTGTCCCGCATTCGGCGCAGCGCTCCGGTATTCCGAGCCGAAGGAGTTCTCGGCAGAGTCGTGAGCGTTGGATCCGCCCGTCCTGCGGAGAGCCCAGAACGAGTAGGTTGCCGCGTGAACCTTTCGCGCGGCCTCGGCGCATCGTGAAGTGGGATATGTCGATGCCCAGTGACGCGATCCGCCTGCTGATGTGCGCGTGGCTGCCGCCGACAGGGTTGATCCCCAGCCGTTGCAAGACCTCTCTCACCGATGCGGACGCTGCAACCGATTCCCGCAAAGATTCCTCCGAGTACCGCACCCACTTCTTCGGGAAGTGGGAGGTATCGATGTTCGCCTCTGCCAGCTTCTGGCGCAGGTAGCGCCTGCTGCCCGCCGTCGGCGTGCCCCCGCACCAGCGGACCGCGTCGTCGTAGTTGGTCGTCTCGCATGCCGCCTCTTCAAGCAGCTCTCGCGTGTATCGAACCGCCATCGATCCCCTCCGTATCCGACCGCGCGTTCGCGGCCTTGTACGGAGCAACGAACCGTTTATCGGATGGTCACGTCCGATATGCGGCGAGATGTGGAACGGCCCGCACCACTTCGGCTGAAGCGGTGCGGGCCGTTCCCGGGGGACGGGGCTTCTGTGCGGTCATGGCGGTCGCAGACCGATGGGGAGTGAAAGTGCGACGCCCGTCACAGGGGCGTGGCGTCGGTCAGATGCCGAGGTCCTTGATGATTTTGGCGACGTGGCCGGTGGCCCTGACGTTGTAGAGGGCGTGCTCGACCTTGCCTTCTTCGTCGACGACGACGGTGGAGCGGATGACGCCCGTCACGGTTTTGCCGTAGGAGTTCTTCTCGCCGTACGCGCCGTATGCCTCGAGGGTTTCCTTGGAGGGGTCGCCGACGAGCGTGACCTTGAGGTTTTCCTTCTCGCGGAACTTGGCGAGCTTCTCGGGCTTGTCGGGGGAGATGCCGATGACTTCGTATCCGGCGCCGGCCAGGAGTTCCAGGTTGTCGGTGAAGTCGCAGGCCTGCTTGGTGCAGCCGGGGGTGAGGGCGGCCGGGTAGAAGTAGACGATGACCTTGCGTCCCTTGTGGTCGGCGAGCGAGATGTCGTTGCCGTCGGCGTCGGGGAGGGTGAAGGCGGGGGCGGTGTCACCGGGCTGGAGTCGCTCGCTCATGGTTCTCCTCAGGGGCGTGTGGGGTGTACGGGACCGAGCGTAATAGGGGTGCCGTCGGGTATGCGGGCGGCTGAGCTGACAGACTGGCGATGAAGGTTGACCGGACGAGGACCACGGAGGCGGCGCAGTGTCGGATGCCAGGACCCCTGCGCAGATCGAGGCGGACATCATCAGCAGGCGTGAGCAGCTTGCGGTGGTGCTCGATGAGATCGGGGTGCGGGTGCACCCGAAGACGATCATCGGTGATGCGAAGGCCAAGGCTGCCGAGGCCGTGGACCGGACGGCCGGGCGGGCGTTCGTCGCGGTGAATCGGACGGTGTCGGACGTGAAGGCGCAGTTTGTGTCGGAGGATGGCGCGCCGCGTCTGGAGCGGGTGGTTCCGGCGGCGTTGCTGGCGGTCGGCGTGGTGGGGCTGCTTGTGGTGTCGGTGCGGCGCAAGAAGCGCTGAGAAGACTGACCCCGGGGGCGTGCGGGACGGCTGCGGGCAGGTAGGTTTCGGGTCGTGAGCGAGAACACCGACGACAAGCTGCCCATTCGCATGCTGCATGACCGCGTGCTGGTCCGGTCCGATACGCCTGAGGGCGAGCGGCGTTCGGGCGGCGGCATTCTGATTCCGGCGACTGCTGCGGTGGGGCGCCGGCTGGCCTGGGCCGTGGTGGTTGCGGTCGGCCAGAATGTGCGGACGGTGGAGCCGGGCGACCGGGTGCTGTATGACCCGGAGGACCGTGCCGAGGTCGAGGTGCGGGGTGTGGCGTACGTGCTGATGCGGGAGCGGGATCTGCATGCGGTGGCGGCGGACCGGTTCGAGGGTTCGGTGGATTCGACCGGGCTGTATCTGTAGCCCTGTAGCTCTGTTGTCTGCGAGATGTGTGGCGTAAGGCCTGGTGACCGGTGTCACCAGGCCTTACGCATGCTCTTTGCTATGTTGGTGGGACCCCGACGAGACGCGCCGTACCGGGTTTCCGCAAAGACGACGCACCCGTGATGTCCGTGTGTCTGTGGTGTTCGGAGGTGCCGTCGTGGCGTGGGTTCTGCTGGTTGTTGCCGGTCTGCTGGAAGTGGGCTGGTCGATCGGGATGAAGTACACGGATGGGTTCACCCGGTTGTGGCCGAGTGTGTTCACCGGGTTCGGGATCGTGGCCAGCATGGTGCTGTTGTCGCAGGCGGCGAAGTCGTTGCCGATCGGTACGGCGTACGGCGTGTGGGTCGGTATCGGTGCGGCGGGGGCGGCGGTGCTCGGCATGGTGGTACTGCATGAGCCGGTGACCGCCGCCCGGATATTCTTCGTGTCTCTGTTGCTGGTGGCTGTGGTGGGGCTGAAGGCGACGTCGGGGCACTGAGCCCCGTAGGTCACTCGTCCGGGGTCGGGCGGGCGCCGTCGGCGTCCTGGGGCAAGAGTTCTTCGATGCCGCCGTTGTCGCTGCCGAGGATGTCCGCGCTGCCGCCGAGCGGGGGGCCGGTGGGCGGTGCCGAGGTGGCGGCGCCGCTGCTGGCGGGGCTGGTGGGCGGGGTGCTGGGCGGGCTGCTCGGCGGTTGGCCGGACGGTGTCTCGGACGGGGTACCGGTGTCGGTGGGGCCGGTGCCTTCGTCGGTGGGCAGGGCGGATTCCTCGGCGCCCCTTTCGAGTTCGAGGGCGAATTCTTCGATGCTGCTGCCGCTGAGTGCGGCGCCGGTGTACTGGGCCCAGGTCTGGGCGGGGGCGCCGCCGCCGTTGACGCGGGACAGGCCGAGTGCTCCGTAGAGCGGTTTCTGTACGCCGGTGTCGGGGTCCTGGCCCATGACGGCGATGACGGTCGCGAGGTTCGGGGTGTAGCCGGCGAACCAGGCGGCCTTGTCCTCCTCGGCGGTGCCGGTCTTGCCGGCGGCGGGGCGGCCGGCGCCCTGGGCGGCGGTTCCCGATCCGTTTTCGACGACGCTCTGCAGGATCGAGGTGGTGGTGTCGGCGGCTTCGCGGCTGACGGTTCGCTTGGTGTCACGGCCGGGGAGTGCGAGTTCCTCGGCGTCCTTGCTGATCTTGTCGACGAGGGTGTAGGTGCCGTGCCTGCCGTGGTTGGCGAGTGTCGCGTACGCCTGGGTCATGTCGAGGACGCTGGCGGTGGCGGTGCCGAGTGCGATGGACGGCGAGGCGGTCAGGTCGGGGGTGTTCTTGGGGATGCCGAGGGAGATGGCGGTGTCTTCGACGTTGCCGGGGCCGACGTCCTCGGCCATCTGCGCGTAGACGGCGTTGACGGACTTGTCGGTGGCCTCTCGGACGGTGATGGGTCCGTAGCTGTTGTCGTCCTCGTTGGCGGGGGCGTATCCGGTAGGTCCGTTCGGGCCCTGCACCATGCGTCTGTTGGTGCCGTCGTAGAGGGTGTTGGGGGTGATGCGCCGGCCGTCCTGGGTGGTGGACCGGTTGGCGACGGCGGAGGTGAAGACGAACGGTTTGAAGGTGGAGCCGACCTGGTAGTCGCGGCGGGTGGCGTTGTTGACGTACTGCTTGGTGTAGTCGATGCCGCCGTACATGGCGACGACCCGGCCGTTCGAGGGGTCGATGGAGGCGCCGCCGACGCGGACGTTGCGGTCGGCCGGGCGCTCCTTGCTCGTCATCGACATCACGTTGTCGTTGACGGCTTTGACCAGGGCGTTCTGTTTCTTCTTCTCCAGTGTGGTGGTGATGCGGTAGCCGCCGGTGGCGAGCGTGTTCTCGTCGATGATCTTGTGGGTGGTGAGGTAGTCCTTGACGGCCTGGACGATGTAGCCGCGCTGTCCGGAGAGTCCGGTGGCGGGCTTCACCTTGTCGGGCACGGGGAACCGCATGGTGGCGCGTTCGGATGCGCCGAGCCAGTTCTTCTTGACCATGCCGTCGAGTACGTAGTTCCAGCGGGCGACGGCCGCGGCCTTGTTCTCGGGGTGGACGACGACGTCGTACACGCTGGGGGCGTTGAGCAGGGAGGCGAGGTACGCGCCTTCGGCGGTGGTGATGTCGCCGATGTCCTTGCCGTAGTACGCCTGGGCCGCAGCCTGGATGCCGTAGGCGTTGCGGCCGAAGTAGCTGGTGTTGAGGTAGCCCTCGAAGATCTGGTCCTTGCTCACTTCGCGGTTGAGTTTGATCGCGATGAAGAACTCCTTGGCCTTGCGCATGACGGTCTGTTCCTGGCCGAGGTAGTAGTTCTTCACGAACTGCTGGGTGATGGTGGAGCCGCCCTGTTTGCCCTTGCCGGTGAGGGTGTTCCAGCCGGCGCGGGCCATTGCCTTGATGTCGACGGCGCGTTCGGAGTAGAAGTTCCGGTCCTCGGCGGCGAGGACGGCGTGCTGGACGCTGAGGGGGACCTGGGCGAGCTGGATGTTCTGCCGGTTGATCTCGCCGTCGCGGGCGATGAAGCTGCCGTCCTTGTAGAGGTAGACGTTGGACTGCGCGGTGGCGGTGGGGTTGGCGGGCGGAATGCCGACGAGCTGGTATCCGGCGATGAATCCGCCGATCAGGACCAGGGCGATGACGAGGAGCGTGGCGAGCGTCACCCGCCAGGTGGGGACGGCCCGGCGCCGGCCGGTGCGTCCGGGGCGGTTCCTGCTTCCCTTTTTCTTCCCGCCGGGGGCGGCTGGGCCTGCGGGGGCGCCGGTGCCGGCAGAGGGGTCCCTCGGGGCCCAGTTCCCGTTGCCGGGCCCCCCGCTCTGCTGCTGTGGCTCGTCGCTCATATCAGTGGAGACTCCTCGACTGCGGTCAATTCCCCCATAGTGCCCTTTTCTGTGGAATAAGCCCCGGATCGACCCCGGGCCGACCTGTGATCGCTCCCGGATCGGCCGCCGAAAAGCGGTCGCGGTGGCTGTTCCCGCTGCACTAAGGTCGTGCGCTTTGGTGTCCAACGCGGTTGGGTGCACGAGTGCGAACGAGCGCGAGGGTGATGGGGATGCGGTTGTACGCGGTGGTTGCGGCGGGCGGGTTCCGGCGCCATGCCACCTATCGAATCGCGACGGCGGCGGGGGTGTTCACCAACACCGTCTTCGGTTTCATCCTGGCGTACACCTATACGGCGCTGTGGGACGAGCGTCCGCAGCTCGGCGGCTACGACATGTCCCAGGCGCTCACGTATGTGTGGCTGGGGCAGGCGCTGCTGGCGACCTCCGCGATGATGGGCGGCGGTTTCGAGGACGAGTTGGTCGAGCGGATCCGTACCGGTGATGTGGCGGTCGACCTCTACCGGCCGGTCGATCTTCAACTGTGGTGGCTGGCCGGTGACTTGGGGCGGGCTGTGTTCCAGCTGCTGGCGCGCGGCGTCGTGCCGATGGTGCTGGGGGCGCTGGCGTTCCCACTGGCTCTGCCCGGCTCGCCGGGGGTCTGGTTGGCGTTCCTGGTTTCGGTGACGCTCGGGGTCGTGGTCAGTTTCGCTCTGCGCTATCTGGTGGCGCTCTCCGCGTTCTGGCTGATGGACGGGGCGGGTGCGGCGCAGATCGCGTTCCTGGCGGGGCTGTTCTTCTCGGGGCTGCTGCTTCCGCTGACGTTGTTCCCGGGGGTGCTGGGCGAGGTGGCGCGGGCGTTGCCGTGGTCGGCGCTCCTCCAGGTGCCGGCCGATGTGTTCCTCGGGAAGCACGCGGGGTGGGGGCTGGTGGAGGCGTTCGCTTTCCAGGGCGGCTGGGCGCTGGCGTTGTTGTTGGCGGGGCGGTTGGTGCAGTCGGTGGCGACGCGGAGGGTGGTGGTTCAGGGTGGCTGAGGTCACCGAGGTCTCGAGGGCCGTCGAGGTTCCCGATGCGGTGTTCGCCGAGCGGTCGAGGCTGGTCGAAGGGGTTCGTGCGTACGGGCTGATCGTCGCGATGTGGCTGCGTTCGACGATGGCGTACCGTGCCTCGTTCGCCATGACGGCGTTCGGGAACTTCGCGGCGACGGGCTTCGACTTCGTCGCGATCCTGCTGATGTTCGCGCACGTCGACGAGTTGGGCGGCTACACGCTGCCGGAGATCGCCCTGCTGTACGGGGCTTCGGGCACCGCGTTCGGGCTGGCCGATCTGGTGCTGGGGTCGATGGACCGGCTGGGCCGCCGGGTCCGGGACGGCACGCTGGACACGCTGCTGGTGCGCCCGGTTCCGGTGCTCGCCCAGGTGGCGGCGGACCGGTTCGCGCTGCGCAGGCTGGGGCGGATCACGCAGGGGCTGCTGGTGCTCGGTTACGGGCTCGCGGTGCTGGACATCGCGTGGACGCCGCTGAAGGTGGTGATGGTCCCGCTGATGCTGCTGAGCGGGGCGGCGATCTTCGGCGCGGTGTTCGTGGGCGGGGCGGCGTTCCAGTTCTTCGCGCAGGACGCGGCGGAGGTGCAGAACTCCTTCACGTACGGCGGGAACACACTGCTGCAGTACCCGCCGACGGTCTTCGCGAAGGACCTGGTGCGCGGGGTGACGTTCGTGGTGCCGCTGGCCTTTGTGAACTGGCTGCCCGCGCTGTATGTGCTGGGCCGGGAGTACCCGCTGGGGCTGCCGGAGTGGGTGGCGTTCCTGCCGCCGGTGGTGGCGGGGGTGTGCTGGGTGCTCGCGGGGGCGGCGTGGCGGGCGGGGCTGCGTTCGTACCGGAGCACGGGCAACTGAGGACGAGCGGAGCGAGGACGGGTCATGGATACGGGTACGGGTTTCATTGAGCTCGACGGTGTCGAGAAGGTCTTCGAGGTGCGCCGCAGGACGGGTTTCCTGCGCAGCGAGCGGCGCGAGGTCCGCGCGGTCGACGGGATCGGCTTCCGGGTGGAGCGCGGCGAGATGGTCGGCTACATCGGCCCGAACGGCGCGGGCAAGTCGACCACCATCAAGATGCTGACGGGCATCCTCACCCCGAGCGGCGGGCGGCTGCGGGTCGCGGGCATCGACCCTTCCAGGGAACGTACGAGGCTGGCGCACCGGATCGGTGTGGTCTTCGGCCAGCGCACCACACTCTGGTGGGACCTGCCGCTGCGCGACTCGTACCGGCTGGTGCACCGGATGTACCGGGTCCCCGACGCCCGGTTCCGGGAGAACCTGGACCGTTGTGTCGAACTCCTGGATCTGGGCGAACTGTTGGACGTGCCGGTGCGGCAGCTGTCGCTCGGGCAGCGGATGCGCGGCGACATCGCGGCGGCGCTGCTGCACGACCCGGAGGTGCTGTATCTGGACGAGCCGACGATCGGTCTGGATGTGGTCTCCAAGGCCAAGGTCCGTGAATTTCTTCGGGACTTGAATGCCGAGCGGGGCACGACGGTGCTGCTCACCACCCACGATCTGACGGACATCGAGCAGCTCTGCCGGCGGGTGATGGTGATCGACCACGGCCGCCTGATGTACGACGGTGCGCTCGCCGGGCTGCATGAGATCGGTGAGAGCGAGCGCACGCTGGTCGTGGACCTGGAGCGTGAACTCCCGCCGATCCGAATGGAGTCGGAGCCTTCGGTGCGTACGGTGAAGGTGGAGGGGCCGAGGCAGTGGCTGGCCTTTCCGGCGTCGGGTTCGGCGGCTCCGCTGGTGGCGCGGATCGCTGCGGAGTATCCGCTGGTGGATCTCTCGGTGCGGGAGCCGGACATCGAGGCCGTGATCGCGAAGATGTACGCGTCGGCCGAAGCGCGCTAGTGCCGTGACCGGCAATGTTTGCCCCATGAGGAGCGTCGTCCAGTGCGTGCGATCGCAAGGCGGCCGGAAGTCCCCCAGTGGGGTCTCCCCTGCTCGAACGAAGTTGAGAGCTTGGGGAAGGAGCTACCAGGACTTTTGGCCAACGCGGCGAGCGGGCGTGCTGGGCGGCGCGACGGGGCAAAGCTTGCCGGGAGGGGCACTAGATCCGAAGTGCGGGCGGGGTCGGTGTAAAGCGCAAGCGGACGAAGGCGGACAGGGAGCGTGCCCGGCAGCTGAAGAAGGGGCCTGGGGCGAATGAGTCCGTCCGGCGCTTGAGGTCGCGGCGGACGCACCGCCCACCGCGTCGCTTTCTCTCCGCCACCCCGGCCATGGGCGCCCCGGCCCAGGTGGCGACCCAGACGCCGGTGGAGTGGGCGGGCGCGGCGGGCGGACGGGCCGCCGGCTGCGCGCCGACCTGTTGCGACCCGGCACGGGAGAACAGCGCGGACCCGGCGTACGCCATGAACGCGGCAAGCGCGGCGGTGCCCGCCACGAGGGCGATGAGCAGGGCGGTTCCCTGACGCCTGGGCATGGGCGCGGTGTCTCCTCGTGGTGCTGGGGGCTGGTCTCATGATGGGGCACAGTGCCGGGAACTCGACATGCGGCCCGGGAGTACGTCAGGTAGGGACAATGCGTACGGGGCGCCGGGGGCGATGCGTACGCGGACGCGGACGGGTGGAGCGGATGGAACGGATCGAACGGACCAGGTCGGGCGAGCCGGGCGGCGGACCGGCCGAGCCCGCACAGGCACGTGGCGGCGCGGACGGGAGCTCCGGCACCGCAGCCTCCGCTCACGCACGCCCCGCCTCTCTCGCCTCCTTCGCGTACACGGCCGCGGACGAGGAGAAGCGGCGTGGTGTGCGCCGTATGAAGACCACGGCCACCGGCCTCCTTCTGCTCGTCGCGCTCGTGTACGTCCTCGCCACCTGGGCGAAGAACGCGGGTGTGGGCGGCTGGCCGGGCTTCGTCGCCGCGGCCGCCGAGGCGGGGATGGTGGGTGCGCTGGCCGACTGGTTCGCTGTCACGGCGCTGTTCAAGCGTCCGCTCGGCCTGCCGATCCCGCACACCGCCATCATCCCCACCAAGAAGGACCAGCTCGGGACCTCTCTGGGTTCCTTCGTCGGGGAGAATTTTCTTTCGGGCGATGTCGTGCGCGGCCGGATCCAGGCGCTGGGCATCGGCGGCCGGCTCGGTGCCTGGCTGGCGGAGCCGGACCACGCCGACCGGGTCACCGCCGAGCTGGCGACCGCGCTGCGCGGCGCGCTGACGGTCCTGCGGGACTCGGACGTGCAGGCCGTGGTGGGTGAGGCGATCACCCGGCGGGCGAACGCGGCGGAGGTCGGCCCCGGCCTCGGGAAGATGCTGGAGAAGATCGTCGCCGACGGCGGCCACCGCCGGGTCGTGGACCTGATCTGTGTACGTGCGCACGACTGGCTGGTGCTGCACGGCGACTCCGTGATGGACGCGGTGCAGGGCGGGGCGCCGGGGTGGACGCCGCGGTTCGTCGACAAGCGGGTGGGGGAGCGGGTCTACAAGGAGCTGCTGCGTTTCGTGACGGAGATGCGGGACATGCCGGGGCATCCGGCGCGCGCCTCGATCGACACGTTCCTGACGGACTTCGCGGCCGACCTCCAGACCGACTCGGACACCCGGGCGCGGGTGGAGCGGCTGAAGACGGAGATCCTGGGGCGCGGCGAGGTCCAGGAGGTCATCGCGTCGGCCTGGGCGTCGGTACGCACGATGATCATTGCGGCGGCGGAGGACGAGCAGAGCGAGCTGCGGCTGCGGGCGCGCGCCTCGCTGATGTCGCTGGGCGCGCGGCTGGCGACGGACGGGCGGCTCCAGGCGAAGCTGGAGGGCTGGCTGGAGGACGCGGCGGTGTATGTCGTCACGACGTACCGCACGGAGATCACCTCGCTGATCAGTGACACGGTCGCGGGCTGGGACGCGGACCAGACGTCGAAGAAGATCGAGGCGCATATCGGCCGTGACCTGCAGTTCATCCGGATCAACGGCACGGTGGTGGGTGCGCTGGCGGGCCTGCTGATCTACACGGTGTCGCAGGCGTTCGGCGCGTGAGCGCCGTCCCCCGGTGAGGGTCCGGGTGCGTACCCGTCCTGTCGTACGGGTACGCACCCGGCTTCGACGCCGCCCCACCTGTTCGCGCGGCCTTTCAGACCGGCCGGCAATGGGGGGAGTGCTCTTGAATACGGACGCCGGCGCGCCCGCGTTCAGTGTGCTGCGGGCCTGGCCGGAAAAATTTCTCAGGCGGCGCGGCGGGTGACCGCCCACGACGCGGCGGCGACGGTGCCCGCCACGGTGAAGACGGCGGGCCAGGCGCCGACCTTCTTGGCCAGCGGGTGCGATCCGGCGAACGCGGCGACGTACGCCGTGGTCAGTGCGACGGCCGCACGCGGTCCGGCCTGCCGGTTCCACTCGTACGCGGCGACCGTGCCCGCTGCGGCGAGCGCGATCCCACCGAGCGGCCGCTTCTTGGTCCACCGCGCGACCGCGTACCCGCCGACGAGTCCGCTCGCCGCCACTGCCGCCGTAGGAACCTTTGCCATCGCCGCCACCTTCGCTTTCTTGTGTCGTGGCTTCTTCTCGTGCTGTGGCTTCCGAGGCTAACGCGGCGGGTGGACGTCCGGGCTTTCCAGGGGGTGCACAAGCGTTTACCCTAGGAGGTGAACGTCTGTGCACCCCCTGGCTTCCACCGCCACCGCCGAGCACCCCACGGAGATCGCATGCCCGCGGACACATCTGCCCCCGACGGGGCAGCCGCCCGGACACCGGCCCCGCACCACCCCCGTTTCGCCGTGGGCGTCCTGGCCTTCTGCGGGGTCGTGGTCGCGGTCATGCAGACGATCGTCGTCCCGCTTCTGCCGCACATCCCGGCCCTCACCGGCGCGACCCCCGCCGCCGCGAGCTGGCTGGTCACCGTCACCCTCCTCACCGGCGCCGTCTTCACGCCCGTGCTGGGCCGGGTCGGCGACATGTACGGCAAGCGCCGGGTGCTCGTCGCCTCGCTCGCGGTGCTGGTCATCGGTTCCGTCCTGTGCGCGGTCAGCTCCCACATCGGCGTACTGATCACCGGCCGCGCCCTCCAGGGCGCCGCGCTCGCCGTCGTACCGCTGGGCATCAGCATCCTGCGCGACGAACTCCCGCCCGAGCGTGTCCTCTCCGCGGTCGCCCTGATGAGTTCGACGCTCGGCATCGGTGCGGCCGTCGGGCTGCCGGTCGCCGCGCTCGTCGTCGAGCACTTCGACTGGCACACCATGTTCTGGGTGTCGGGAGTGATCGGCCTCATCGACATCGTGCTGGTGCTCTGCTGCGTACCCGAGTCCCCGCTGCGCTCGCGCGGCCGTTTCGACGCCGTCGGCGCGCTCGGGCTGTCCGCCGCCCTGGTCTGTCTGCTGCTCGCGGTGACGCAGGGGGCCGACTGGGGCTGGACGTCGGTCCGCACGGTCGGACTGCTCGTCGCCGCCGTCGTGGTGGCGCTGCTCTGGGGCGCGTACGAACTCCGCGTGACGACGCCCATGGTCGACCTGCGGGTCTCGGCCCGCCCGGCCGTCCTGCTGACCAACGTCGCAGCTCTGCTGATCGGCTTCGCTTTCTACGCGAACTCGCTGGTCACCGCGCAGATGGTGCAGGAGCCGAAGGCGACCGGTTACGGGCTCGGCGCCTCGCTCGTCGTCAGCGGACTGTGCCTGCTGCCGGGCGGCGTGTCGATGGTGGCGCTCTCGCCGGTCTCGGCACGGATCTCCGCGACGTACGGACCGAAGGTCAGCCTGACGCTGGCGGCCGGGATCATCGCCGTCGGCTACGTGGTGCGGTACTTCACCAGCCACAGCCTGTGGCTGATCATCGCCGGTGCGACGGTCGTCGCGTCGGGCACGGCCATCGCGTACTCGGCGCTGCCCGCGCTGGTGATGCGCGGGGTCCCGGTCAGCGAGACGGGCGCGGCCAACGGTCTCAACACGCTGATGAGATCGATTGGGCAGGCGTTCTGCAGCGCGACGGTGGCCGCCGTCCTGGCCGGCCTCACGTTCCGGGTGGGCGGCCGGACGGCTCCGACGCTCCACGCGTATCAGCTGGTCTTCCTGATCGCGGCGGGCGCGGCGCTGCTGGCGCTGACGGTCACCCTGTTCCTGCCCGGCAGGCGTACGGCCGGGGCGGGTACGGTCGGAGAGAGCCGCGGCGACCGCAAGGGCGGTGCGCGGACGATCACGATCGAGGAGGGCGCATGACCGGCAGCCAGGCCACCGCTCCGGCTCCGGCCCCCATCGACCCCGGCTCGGGCCGGGACGCGATCCTGCGGGCGGCCCGGCGGGCGTTCACCCAGCGTCCGTACGCGGATGTGACCATCCGGGGGATCGCCGCCGATGCGGGAGTCAGCCCCTCCCTGGTGGTCAAGCACTTCGGCCGCAAGGAAGAACTCTTCAACACGGTCGCCGACTTCGGCCCTGCCGCCGAGGAGCTCTTCGACGCCCCGCTGGACGAGCTCGGCCGCCACATGGTGATCACGCTCGTGCGCCGTCGCCGCGAACAGCAGACGGACCCGCTCCTGCGCGTGGTGTTCTCCCTCGGCAACCGGGACGAACGCTCGCTGCTGCGCGACCGCTTCCACGAACAGGTCACCGAGGCACTGACCGCCCGCCTCCCCGGCCACGAACGCGCCCTGCGCGCCGAACTGATCGCCGGCCACCTCCTCGGCCTCGGCGCCACCCTGAGCCTGCACCGCGAGGGCGCGGGTGCACTGGCCACCCCCGAACACCTCGCGGACCTGTACGCGCCCGCGCTCCAGACCCTGATCACGGGCTGAGGGCGGCACGATCCGCCGGTGCGGTGTGCGTGGTCCCCGGCGCGCGGGACACGACGCGCGTCTGGACCGGCCGGGCGAACTGCGCTCGCGGATCGAGGAGTTCACGGCCCGCTTGGTGCGACCGACTGTGAGGTATGGTCTGGCCCAATTGGCGAGGGGGCCTCATGTCTGTCCGTACGTTCGCACGCGCTGCCGCGGCGCTGCCGCTGCCTCTGTTCCTGGGCGCATTCCTGGTGGGCTGCAGCAGCGCCGGCACGACGGAGGGGCCCGGCGGCGACGTCCCGTACGTGGCACCGTCGGCGAACGCCGAGGCGTCAGCCGCCGCGGAGGAGGCCGCCGCATCCGAAGCACTCGCGACCAGGCCCGCACTGGTCCGCGACGCCTTCGCCACTCTCCAGGCCACCCTGGACGAGACCTGTACCCCCGGCGCGGGTGACTGCGGCTACGTCCTGGGCCGGGTCAACGACCAACTGGTGGGTCTGGAAGCGTCGATGAAGGCGTACCCGAACGGTCCCGGCCACTTCAAGGAGCCCGTGGCGTGGGTGGCCGGGCTGCGCACGTCCCTGAAGGGCGACACCTCCACGGCCAATCTGGAGAAGCACCGCTCCGAGCTGTTCGGCACGCGCGACCGCATCAACACCTGGATGCAGGGCCACCCGGAGGACTACCGCTGACGGGGCCACGTCGTCCACGGCACCCGGCCTCGAGGGCGTGTCCATGAACTGTCCGATGCCCGCGCGGTGGTGACGCCGGGCCACGCTGCACACGTACCTTTCGGCATCGGGTCGACGATTTCGTGTACGCGGTGACGCAATTACTCGGTTCCCGTGGGCCATTGCCGTATAGCCGGTCGGCTCGCCGGCG
Organism: Streptomyces sp. NPDC005151; assembly: GCF_053599875.1. Lineage (NCBI taxonomy): Bacteria > Bacillati > Actinomycetota > Actinomycetes > Kitasatosporales > Streptomycetaceae > Streptomyces > Streptomyces sp. NPDC005151. Next base: position 62,778 of record NZ_JBSFYR010000041.1, read on the forward strand.
TCCGGGAACCGGCCCGCCGTCCGCGTGTGGAGTGCACCGCCGCCGTCAGGCAGGACGCGGAGCCCGCCGGTCCTTACGCTGTGCCAGCTCCTCGTCGTCGACCAGCGTCAGCATGGGCTGACCCGGCGCGCACATCATCGTCACGAGGAATCGGCTCCGGCAGTCCGCCCGGTTGTTTCCGTCCTGATAGTGGATGACGTCGCCGCCAGGCTCCCAGAATGTTTCCCCGGCCTTGATCACGCGCTCCAGCTCGCCTTCGAGCTCGAAGAGCATCTCCCCCTCCAGCATGTAGCCGAATGCCGGGCCCGAGTGCCGGTGCGGAGGTGTGCCGGGGTCGCCCGGGGGAAATTCGATGAGAACGGTCATCGCCTCGGCCCCCTCCGGGATGTAGGGCGGCTTTGCCGTCTGCAGCACGGTCAGCGCGGTCTTCCACGCTTCGGACCGCGGTCCCTGCTCTGTGTTCGCCCGCTCGGTGCTCGACATGATGAAGCCTCCAGTGGTGCATGGCGGTCTGTGGAGCCGCCCGGGCCGGACAGCGAGGTTCGATCACCCCCGTAGGGAATGATCGGCCTATGCGGCTCGGACGAGGCGGAGAGCTTGTTGCTGTTCCTCCTGTCGCGCCTGTTCGGCAACTACGACCGAAGGCCCTCGCGATTCGCGACATCGCCGCCATTCGGCCCGCGTTGTCGCCGGTGCAGCCGAGCGATCGATCGCTCTTGGCGCCGGCCCATATGCCGGACGGAACGCTCGAAGCTGCCGGGGTGACGCATGGGAACGCCCGATGACGGCGGCGTAGGTCAGCCGGACCCCGGCCTGCATGGCCAGTCTCGCACCGGCTCGGACATGACGCCTGTCGCCCGCCGCGGCACGGGGGCTCGGTCCTGGGCGCGTGTGGTATCAGTCCTGGCGGCCAGAAACCATGTGAGGCCCTAGGCCGTTTCGTTTGGATCACCGAGCCCGACTGCATCAAGATGCCGCATCACCGGTTGGGGCGGGTCATGTGTCGCTCGTCGCTGTTGCGCTGCTGGTGGGTCCTGCAGCCGGGCACGTGTGCGGCTCCCCGAGATGATCCGGTGGTCGAGGCCGCCGGAAAAAAATTCGGGCGAGGGCCGATGAGTTTCTTCGTGATCCGCAGTCAGAAATCATGGATGGTGTGCTGCAGCCGCGAGTTCGGTCGAAGCGTGCACCGACCTGACCTGCTGAGAACCAGATACGAGACACCGAGGAACCTTAGATGCGTACCCTGATCA
>NZ_JBSFYR010000042.1:0-63963 GCF_053599875.1 Streptomyces sp. NPDC005151
CCCCGCGACGGGACAGGCCAGCGTAGAAGTCGTTCCGGAAGTCGGATAACACGGACAAGGGGTGGACAGGGACGGAGGAGACGGGAAAGCTCATGACAGCGGCCGTTCTGTGGCATCTCGACGCTCAACACTTCGAGCATCACAGGCGGCCGCGCCTGCTGTCCGGCGCATGACGAACCCCGACAAGACACGATCTTGCCGGGGTTAAACGTCAAGCTCAGCCGACGTGCCATGCCTGGGCGATCGACAGTCCAGCGTGCGCCCTGCCATCAGCCCTCATCCAGGCGTGTGTCGCATCGACGGCGGCGGCAAAGACCTCGTCCGTCTCGTCTTCTACTGGACGATGTCGAGAACATCCCGAACCGGACGGCGGGGCGTGGAAGGTCCCTGGGGCCCGTAGCCCAGGCGCAGCACCATCTGGACGTGGCCCCTGCCCTCCACCGGATCGCGGGCCAGCAGGCGCAGGTCCGGGTTCTCCAGGGCGTGGGAGGTCAGGGAGGTTGCAAGCCCGGCGATGGTCGCCTCCAGCAGGACGCGTTCCAGTGCCTGGCCCGCCCGCAGCCAGTCGACGGGTGTGTCGCCCGGTGTACTCAGCAGGGCCAGGTGGGGGTTCTTCTCGAAGGCGGTAGTGCCGCGGTCGGCCACCGGACGGCGGCCGGCGAAGTCACGCAGAGGGGCCTTGCCGTCCCGCATTCGCGGCCCGAACGCGTACTCGGGGACGCCGTCGGTGGCGATGTCCGCCTCCGGACCGAGCCGGGTCCAGCGGTGCAGATCCTCCATGCCTTCGGGGTTCAAGGCGTCACGGCTCTCCGCATCGTGGACCAGTTCCAATACGGTTTCCATGTGCCAGGGTCCGGGGAACAGCAGCTCGGCTCCCTCCCGGCCGGCTGCTTTCCGCAACGCGACCCGTACATCCTCCGGCAGGTCCTTCTCGTCGAAGGGGTGGCGGCTGGTGTGCCGCTGACGGATCGCGGGGTGCAGCCGCGACAGATCGTCCTCATCCGGCGCCGAGGAGCGCGCCTCGTCCAGCTGGATTGCGGCCAGTAGCCCCGGCTCCGCAGGCTCCGGCAGCAGCCGGACAACGGGGGCGAACCCGGTGTGCGCGGCGGCGACGCGGAGATTGAACAGCGCCGCTCCGCAGCCGATGTGCAACGCTCGGTTGCCAGGGTCGGAGTGAGGCATGGCCCGGTCGAGATCGGCAAGCAGCAGAAGGACACGCTCGCTCGCCACAAAACGGAAGCGCCACGGCTGCGCGTTGTGCATGGAAGGGGCGGCCACGGCCTCGGCGACCAGTGCGGCCACCTTCTTCGCGTCCAACAGCTGTGTATCCATCGCATCCTCCTCACACACCACGCAGTCCCGGCGCACGTAGGCGAGTACCTCAGCTCCGCACGTGCACGTTCAATAACAGCGACGAAGGCGGCCGTCCTGACGTCGCGACTCGAGCAGCCCCGCCCTCGGTCAGCCAGTTTCCAGTATCCGACGGGCCGCGGTGGGTAGCTGTGCGGACTTCCTGGTAACACTCATCGGCATGCTGGTCCAATAGGACGTACCCGCCGGCCATGCCGAGCACCTGCTGGCTGTCCTGCGCGAGACACTCTCGAATAACTCTCGGCATGCACACGCCACCACAGTCAAGGTCACCGCCGAGACGGACGGCACCCGGCTCCAACTGCGCGTCGCCGACAACGGGACCGGAATCGATCCTGCCGTCACCCGCCGCAGCGGCCTGGACAACCTCCGTCGGCGCGCCACTGACCTGGGCGGTAGCTTCATCCTCACGCCGAACGATCCCACCGGCACCACGGTGGAACGGACGCTGCGCCTCCCCACGCAGGCCGAAGCCTCAGCGCCACGATCGGGCAGCTGGGGCGCCGAGGAAGGCCCTGCGGCGTTGGGCACGGACGGATGGGACAAGCGACCTGCACGACGTGGTCGTCGGGCTGGGCGGTGGCCCCGTTGGGGTCGGGGCGCAGACCTCGACCGGGCCGTCGGAGTCCTCGCTGACCAGGCCGTGGTAGACGGCAAAGAGCGGTCCGGACAGGTCGGCTTCCACCTATGACCCGCCCCACACGGCAGCCCTGGCCTGTAGCGGTCCGGGCGCGAGGGAGCTTGCTCCCGACGACTCCGGTCGCACCCGGTGATCCCGGCCGTCGGAGGGACCGTCGCGCGCGCTGGGCGGGCAGTCTGCCGCCGTGATGCGCGCACCCCAGTGGTGTGCCGGGCAGACGAGCGGCGGACCAGCCGGGTGTAGCGACTGGTCCGCCGTGGTGAGCCGTGAGTGAGCGGTCAGGCAGTCGGCCGGGACAGGGCACTGCCTGCCTCTGCCCGCACCTTCTCGACCGCTTCCCACTCCTCGGTGCCGAGGTTGGCGAGCGCGGCCGGGAAGACGCCGTCCTGTTCCTTGAGGATGTGGTTGCGCAGCATCGCCATCACCTCCATCAGGCGGTCGGCCCAGACCGGGTCAGTGGGCGTGGCGCCGTCGGCGGCCTCGGCCAGAACCGACTCGATGCGGCGGTGCTCGGCCTCCAGAGCGGCAATCTGCTCGGAGAAGTCCCCGGCCATCGCCGGGAACAGGCCGTGCTCCTCGACCTGCGTGTGGGGGCCGAGCACGGTCGCGATCTCGCGGGCGAGCTCTGCCATCCGGGCCACGTCTCCATCATGGTGGGCGGGACGGAGGTGGCTGATCAGGCGGACGATCTCATCGTGCTCACGGGTCAGCTCGTCGATGGACGCCAGGGACTGGCAGCCGCAGTACTCGCACACCGGTGTATCTCCTTGCCCGTTCGAAACCCGTTCGATCCGTCGTTCTCAGCCGCTCGTTCTCACACCGTTGTGTGCGCGCCGTGGTGCCGCCCACGGCCGGCACGCGGAGCCCGGTCACCGCCCTGGACGGCGGCCCGGACACCGGTGAGGGTGTAGCCCAGCGCCGCGGCGGCCACAACCGCGAGGAGGACGAGTCCGACCGCGTACGACCCGTACTCCCCGTACAGCGAGCCCATCACCAGCGGTGGCACGAAGCCGCCCAGGCCGCCCGCGGCGCCGACCACGCCGGTGACCGAGCCGACCTTGTTCGCCGGGGTCAGCAGGGCCACCAGGGCGAAGGTCGCCCCGCTGCCCGCGCCGAGCGCGCCGGCCATGGCCAGGAAGGCGAGGGTGCCCACCGGGGCCAGCGACGGGGTGAACGACTGCACCACCGCCCCGGCGGCCACCACAGCCAGCGACGCGGCCAGCACCCGGACCGGGCCGATACGGTCGGACAACCAGCCGCCGACCGGACGCATCGCCACGGCCAGCAGCACGAACCCGGCCATGCGGTTCGCGGCGTCCGCCTGGGTCAGGCCGTAGCCGGTCTTGAGGTAGGTCGGCAGGTAAACGGAGAAGGCGACGTAGCCGCCGAAGGCCACCGCGTACAGCGCGGACGCCTGCCAGGTGATGCCCAGCCGGGCGGTGGCGGCCAGGCGGCGCACCAGCGGCTCGGTCGGCACCGTGCGTCCGGGCGCGTCGCGCAGCAGCAGCGCCGCGGCCACGGCGTACACGGCAAGCACCGCGGCGGTGATCAGGAAGGGTGTCGACATGCTGTGCGCGTTGACCAGCTTGACGGTGGTCAGGGCGCTGATGGCGGTTCCGCCCATGCCGGCGCCGAAGACGCCGATGGCCATGCCGCGCCGCTCGGGTGGGAACCAGGCGTTCACGAAGGGCACCCCGACGGCGAAGGCGGTGCCGCCGATGCCGAGGAAGAATCCGCCGACCAGCAGTGCGGCGAGGGAGGAGTGTCCGGCCAGGCCGAGGTAGAGCACCGGCACGATGGTGACCGCCGACACGATCGGGAACATGACCCGGCCACCAAACCGGTCGGTCAGCGCGCCGACCGGGATGCGGCCCAGGGAGCCGACCACGACCGGCACCGCCACCAGCAGCGACTGCTGGAACGAAGACAGGTCGAGGGAGTCCTTGAAGCGCGGACCGAGCGGGCTGAGCAGCGCCCATGCCCAGAAGTTGACGGCGAAACCGATGGTGGCCAGGGCCAGCATCAGCCATGCCCGGCCGGGCACCGGCGCGCCCGAGACCGGCCTCTCGCTCTCCGTCGTCGGCTGGTTCATGTTGTCCGTCCCTTCCCTCTCACGTTGGTTCGGTGGCGCGGGGGGCGCATGGGAACCACAGGTTCGCTGCCCCACAGATCGGACGCCTCGCAGCCACTGTCCGCATCCGGGCGCCCGAGCGACATGGGCCATGGGTCCCTACGGCCGGGCAAAGGGTCCTCAAGGTCAGATCCGACCGCCCGCACCTCCTTGGACCCGTGCCCCAGATCGCCCGCACGACTCACTCCTGCGTCCGCGCGGCTGAACCCCGCTCCTGCGGAGACACAACAAAAGAGGGCCGACCGGCCCTACCCCCTTCCCAGTGCCCACAGGGACGATGACGTGATGTCCCCGAACGACGCCTTTCGCGCCCTCGACCGGCAGGAGTGCCTGCGCCTCCTGGCCAAGGTGCCGGTCGGCCGCGTGGTCTACACCCGACAGGCACTGCCCGCGGTCCTTCCCATCAACTTCTCCCTGGACACGGACGCCTCCGTCCTGCTGCGCACATCGCCGGACTCGGACCTCGTACACGCCATCGACGGCGTCGTAGTCGCCTTCGAGGCGGACGAGTTCGACGCGGCAACCCGGTCCGGCTGGAGCGTGGTCGTCACCGGACGGGCCACCGTGTTGACCGATCCCGCCGAGCACGAGCGGCTGTCGCAGACCGGCCCCAGCTCCTGGATGCCCCTGCGGGATGCGGTGTTCGTACGGATCGAGTCCGAGATGGTCACCGGACGCGAGCTCAGCGGAGCGCTCGGCACGCACTGAGGCGCAGCCCGCAGCGACCGCGGGCTCTGACTCCGGCCGCACAGACACAGGCGCGTGCCGACGGCGCGGAGTCACTCCGTCGGCCCGGTACCCATATGACCGACCGCCGACTGCACCCCGTGAGGGAACCAGGTCGTGGGACGTCCACAGCAGGCCGCCTGGGCATGGCGTTCGAAGCGCAGGGCGGACAGCCGTGGTGCGGGTAGCGCACCGGTGAGTCCCGCACCGGTGTCCGCCCGGATGCTTCCCGCGGACCCATGGCTGTGATCATCACCGGTAGCGCCACGGTCTGAACGGTCTGGCGGCGGAGCACGAAACGGCTGTCACGGACAGTCCGCGCCCCTGGGTAACAGCAGCGGACACCATGTTCATACGGATCGAGGCGGAGCTCGTCACCCGGCGCGAGCTCGGGGCTGCCTGCGGCGCAGGCTGACGGGCCGTCTTTGCGGCGGACAGGTGCGGCCCTGTCCGCCGTGTTCCTTGGACGGCGCCGGCAGAGACCGCGTCCTCAGCTCGTTTCGGTATCGGTGGCGGGCGTTGCTGCGGGACGAACAGGGCAGTGCCTGGGCGTTCGCGGGGTGCGGCCGCCGTCCGGTCCGTAGCCGAATCTGATCAGTATGTGCGGATGACACCGCTTGTGTCCCGGGAGGCCGGTCGCCGCCCGCAGGTCGGGCCATTCCATGGCCTGGTGCAGGAGTGACGTGCGCAGCCCGTGGGCGGTCGCCGTGAGCAGGACGTACTGCAGGGCCTGGCCCGCCCGCAGCCAGTCCTCCCGCCGGTCGTGGGACGTTGACAGCAGGGCCACCTGGACGTGGCGTTCGAACCACAGGGCGGGCAGGCGGAGGGCGGGCAGCGCGCCGGTGAAGTCCCGCATCGGCATCCGCGCGGCCGCGTCGGGCGGGCCGAGGGCTGTGACCGGGATGCCGTAGGGGGTGTCTGCTCCCGGGGCGGTGATCCAGGTGCGGGTTTCGGCGGTGCGCTCCGGGTGGGCGTGGTTGCGTGCCTCGGCTGCGGCCGTCAGGCGCAGCAGCCGTCGTGTTCCGGCGATGTCCGGCACGTGCAGGCGTGCGCCGGCGGCGTGCGCGGCCGACGCCATCTCCCCCACGATCGGCTCGGGCACCGGTCGGCCGGTGAACGGCATCCGGCTGGTGTGCCGCCGCGCGATGGCCTCGTAGAGGCCAGGGTCCGACGGCTGGTCATCCGCGTCGAGTGGACCAGTCAGTCGTACGGTGGCCAGCAGCCCTGGTTCGTGCGGATCCGGCAGCAGTCTCACCTCCGGCCGCCGGCCCTGGTGGACGGCTGCGAGGCGGAGGTTGAAGACCGCGGCGCCCACGGACAGATACTGGGCGCGGTGCATCGGGTCGGTCAGCGGCAGTGTTCGCTCCGGCGCCGAACGGACCTGCAGTACCTGGCTGTCGGGGTCCAGGCGGAAGCGCCAGGGCTGTGTGTTGTGGATCGACGGGGCTGCCACGGCCGCCGTCAGGAGCGACTCCACGGTGGCGGCGTCCAGCGGGGCTTGGGTACGCATGATGCCTCCTCTTCTCTTCGTTGTGGCCACGGGTCAGGTGGCGGGCAGGGCGGTGGCCAGCAGGACGACGCCGAGCGAGCCGACGAGGGAGACGACCGCCAGGATCCGGGCAAGTTCGGAGTGGCCCTTGGCGTGGGCGATGCCGTGGCCGCCCGCGGCGAGCATCACCACCACGAAGAGGGCGAGTTTGGCCGCCAAGGTACGGCCGTAGCCGGGTTCGGCGAGCGAGGCCCAGGTGACGCCCTTGTGCCAGGCCATGGCCCAGCCGGTGGTCAGCTGGGCCGGCAGGAACACCGCCCCGGTCAGCAGGCCGAACCGGCGGCCCGCCGCGGCGGTGAAGCGGTCCTTGGCCTCTGGTGCGAGCAGGTGGCGGGCCAGCGGCAGGATCACCAGGGACAGGGCCAGTTGGCCGCCGACCCACAGGGCGGCGCCGGCCACGTGCACGAACCGCACCAGGGACCACAGGCCGACGGTGTCCATCAGTCGCTCACCTCCACCATGCCCATGGCCCCGGCTTCGGCGTGCCGCATGTCGTGGTCGACGAAGGAGTAGTGGCCGGCCTCGGGAAAGGTGGTCTCGACGAACCCGCCCTGGGCCGGGGCCAGGTCGAGCACCTGCGACCCTCCGGAGTCACCGGGTTTCAGTAGGTAGGCGCCTTCCTTGTACACGGTGTCGAAGACAGTACCGACGACATGGAAGGCAATGCCGTCGCTCGGTCCGGCGGCGACCACCCAGAAGCGGGCCCGTTCGCCGGCCTTCAGCGTCAACGGCGCCTTGGCGTACTGGGCGGCGATGCCGTTGAACACCCAGGCGTCCGGCATGTCCTGACGCATCTTCGCCACTTGGACCGCGCTGCCCGGCGTACCGAGGTAGAGCTCGGAGGAGACCAGCACATACTCGTGGTCGACCTTCTTCAGGCCGGGTGGGTCGATGATGACGGCGCCGTACATGCCGTTGCCCATGTGCTGGAGCATCGGTGCGGTGCTGCAGTGGTACAGCCACGCTCCGGCCTTCGCGGCGCGAAACCGGTAGACCAGTCGCCCGCCGGGCTGGATGGTGCGCATCGGACCGTCCGGGGCGAGGGAGCCGGCGTGGAAGTCGATGCCGTGGCCCATGGACGGGTCGTCGTTGACCAGGGTGACCTCGAAGACGTCACCGACCTTGCCGTGCAGGGTGGGGCCGGGTGCGGTGCCGCCGAAGGTCCACATCTGCTGCTTCACGCCCGGGGCCACTTCGACCTCGGTGTGCGCGGCGTGCAGTTCGACCTTGTGGACCGTCCCGCCGGGCGCGGTGGCCAGGTCGGCATCGCGTGGCTGCCAGCCCGCGGAGAAGTCGGCGGAGAGGTCCAGACCGCCGCTGATGATGGCGGTCATGGAGTGGTCATCGTGCGGGCCCGCGCCGTCGGTATCGCCGGTGACGACGATGTCCATCGTCATCCCGGCCGCCCGGTGGCCCGGCAGGGTGCACCACGCCTCGCGGTTCTTGGTGATCTGCCCGAGGTCGAGTACGCGGGTGTGGCCCTTGGCGAGCATCGGTGTGGCTGGACCGTCCTCGACCTCGAGGTCGTGGCGTTGGGCGTCGGTGTTGGTGACCTTCAGCCGCAGATCGGTGCCCGCGGTGACCTCGATCCGGGCCGGGCGGATGCGCATGTCGGCCAGGGTGACGGCGACCGTGCGGGTGGTCCCGGCGCCTGCGCCCGTCGTCCCGGCGGCGCTCACCCCGCCGCTCGTGTCCCCACCGCTGTTGGCCACGAGCACGGCCAGCACGGTCAGTACGGCCCCTGCTGCGGTGCCCCACACGACCGGGCGACGCGAGACGCCGCCCTTGTCCCCGTCCTGGAGAAGACCCCGTCCGCTGCGGACCAGGACGCGCACCACCAGGGCGAGGAACGCGGCCCCGGCCGCCCCGGCCGGCAGGATGCCCGCCGTGCCGACCGGGTCGGGCAGCGGAAGCGCGAGCAGGACCACGCCGAGGTTGAGCGCGACAAGCCGCGGCACCCAGCCCTGCTCAAGCACCGCCCGCAGCGCGGCCCGTTCCTTGGGACCACTGGCCAGCACGATGGGCAGCAGGTAGGTGAGGGCCCCGATGAGGACCTGCGCGACGAACCCGACGAGCAGCACCGGGACCAGCGACCCGATGTCATCCCGTACCTCGGCGAGCGGTCGTGCGGCCAGGAGCACGAGGTCCACGACGACGCCGACCAGCAGCCATCCCGCAGTGGCGGCCAGCATCCACGCGGCGGGTGCCGAGATCGCGGGCCGTCGGCGCACCGTACGGGCGAACAGCTGCGTCGCGACGGCGACGCCGGCAGCGTAGAGAGCGACGCCGAGTGCGGCGGTGGGGCGCCATTCGGCCGCCAGTCCGGCGACGGCGGTCAGCAGGCCGCCCCCGGTCATCATCAGCACCCAGCGCGCCAGCCGGGTGGTGCGCTCGGCCATGCGCACGCCCAGCACGGTGGGCCAGAGCATGAACAGCGTGCCCAGCACGGGCAGTCCGATCCAGCCGAGGAGCGTGACGTGCACGTGGGCCAGCTTCAGCCCGGTGTAGTGCTGCGGGCCCGCCCTGCCAGTGGCCAGCAGCCAGCCAAGTACCGCACCGACGATCAGAGCCGCAGCGCCGGCCCGGTAGTAGTCGGCGATCGGGGCGAGCCGCCCGCCCAGCGCGCCCCGGCCCATGCGGACCAGTACCACCAGGTGCGCGGCGACCGCGGTGACCAGCAGCGCGCACCCGGCACCGGTCAGGACGGGCAGGTCGGCCCACACGCCGGTGAGGATGCCCAGGACCCCGGTGTTGACGCCGGCCAGCCGGGCGTTGCTCCACCGCCGGTCGGGCAGCCGGGCGTGGAGCATGGCGACGGCGAAGTGCTCGCTCCATACCACGATGGCGGTGGTGGCGGCGCCGAGCAGGAACAGGTGGATGGCCAGCCAGCGGGCCACCGGCAGTGTCTGCTGGGCGCTCGCCGCCAGCAGCGCGAGCACCACCCAGGCCGCGACCAGGACGTGGGCGGCCAGATGTCGACTGCGCAGGCCGGACGCCTTGAACCTGCTGGGCGGGCGGCCACCGTCGACGGCCGGGTCATCGTTCTTGCTGTACACGGTGCTCCTTGCCGCCCGGGGCGGCGGTCGGGCAGGGACGAACAGGCGGTTCCTCGTGGGCGCCACCGGACAGCAGCGCGGCCAGTTCCCGCTGGTGCGGGAAGGAGCCGGGCTGGTAGCCGCACCACGGCTCCTCGGCGTAGGGGTCGCCGGTGACGCCGTAGGCCCGGGACCGCGAGCCGCCGCAGACCTGGCGGAACTCGCACCGCCCGCACCGGCCGCCCAGCCGTTCGGGGTCTCGCAGCCCGGTGAACAGTTCCGAGGTGCGGTAGATATCGGTCAGGGGTGTCTCGCGTACGTTGCCGGCGCCCAGCGGCAGGAAGCCGCTGGGGTGCACGGTGCCGGTGTGCGAGACGAAGACGAAGCCGCGGCCCGCGTTGACGTCCAGCGGCGGGCGCCGCACCCGGCGCGCTCCGGCGTCAAGGCCCAACTCGGCGGCTCGCTCACGCAGTTCCCGGTACAGCGGCCCGAGTCCGAGCACGGCCACGTGGTCGTCGCCGCGGTTCGCGAGGACCTGGCGCTGCAGGGCGACGCGGCGGAAGTGGTGGGCTTCGGTGGTCTTGGCGGGCACGGTCAGGCCGACGTCGTAGACGAAGTTGAGGACGTCCTCGACCTCGGCGGGAGTCAGTGCGCCGAGGGTGCGGCCGCGGCCGGTGGGCACCAGGAAGAAGGCACTCCACAGCATCGCCCCGTGCTCGGCGACCAGGCGGACGATGTCGGGGAGGTCGTAGAGGTTGTGCCGGGCGACCGTTGTGTTGATCTGCACCTTCATGCCGAGGCAACGCGCTGTGTCCCAGGCGTCCAGGGTCCAGCGGAACACCCCGGGCACCCCGCGGAAGGCGTCGTGCAGTTCGGCGGTGGAGCCGTCCAGGCTGAGCGAGAGCCCGGACGCGCCCGCAGCGTGCACGGCGCGCAATCGCTCATCGGTGAGCGTCGGGGTGCCAGAGGGGGAGACCGCGACCCGGACCCCCACTTCCCTGCCGTACGCGATGAGGTCGGTCAGGTTGGGGCGCTGGAACGGGTCACCGCCGGTGATCACGAACAGTGGGGCGGGCTGTCCGAAGGCGGCCACCTGGCGCAGCAGGTCCTGCGCGGCGGCGGTGTCCAGCTCCCGCGGGTCGCGGTCGGGCACGGCCTCGGCCCGGCAGTGCAGGCAGGCCAGCGGGCAGGCCCGCGTGGACTCCCAGATGACGATGAACGGCCGCTCCCCCGCGTCGTGCCGCTGGCGGCGGATGGCACGGGCGGCGCTCATCGCACAGCCCTTCCCAGCGCCCTGAGGCTGTGTCCGGCCGCCCTGGAGTCAGGGCAGACGAGGCGGGCGGCCGGACGGTGACCGGCCCGGACCGTGCGCAGCACCCGTGCCGGGGGACGGCGGTGGAGACAGTCGCATGGATGCTGGTTGCAGTAGTACACGGGATACCTCCAGATCGGTCGCTGATCAGCATGCGGAGTCGGGGCGTACCGGCGCGGCGGCCGATCAGTCCTTCCCGATGGGCCGACAGTCCCTTGATCCGGCACTCGTGCCAGGGCCGGACGGCCCGTCGGCACGCATGCATCGCGCCAGGTGCACGTTCATGCGTGAGAGTCGCCGTTCGTCGCAGAAATGCCCACCCCGGGCGGCTGACCCGGACGTCCCACCTGGGCACCCTTCCGATGGCATGATCACTGGTCGCCGATCACGCCCTACCCTGGTGTCGCCCTGTCAGCACTGCCACAGCCCGCAGCCCGAACTCTCGGCCCGACCAAGGAAGTTGGCAGCTACTACGGGAAATGACCACACGGCCTTCCCAGGCTTTCGCGCCCGGGCAGGCCGCCCAAACGGAATGTCAGGGGAAGCGTCGAAGGTCTGCGTTTGGTGTCGCTGATCGGACGGCTCGTCGCACTCGTCGGCTTCGCCACCTACGGTGCGGGATTCCTGAATCTCATGAGCGGCTGCACCTGGACGGAGCACACCGGTTCAAGGTCACGCCGGAGTGGGGACAGGCGTGTGCCGCGCGCCCGGGCGGTCAGGGGCGGCGCGTATCCGCTCCCAGGGCGTTCGCGGTGGCCACCAGGGCCGCTCCGGCCCCGGTCAGCAGAGCGCCCAGACCGGTGACGAGGGTGGTGAGGTGCCACGCCTGGTAGGCCGACAGCAGAGAGCCGCGCAGCGTCTCGCCCATGAAGGCGGTCTGGCGCAGCTGGGCGAGTTTCTCGTCGTCGCCTCCGCCGGCGTGCAACTCCTCGGTGACCTCCGCGTAGGTGCGGCCGCCGGTGGCCTTGGCGAGATGGTCCTTGATGAGCTCGGCGTACGCGTGGGCCTCCGGGCCGGTTTCCACGGGGCAGCCGGCGAAGCGGGCCAGGTGGGCGGGCAGGCCGTGGTCCGGGAACGTGATCTTCTGCGCGGCCAGTTCCGCTCGTATCTCTCTGCGGCCGCTGCGGCCCCGCAGCAGCATGACCGGCCCGGCGACTCCCAGGGCGATGCCGACCATTGCGATCAGGGCGCTGGTGCGGCGGGGCGCAGCGTTCATGAGGAGTCTTCCTTCGTTCTCGTGTGCGTGGCAGGGGATGTGGGTGTCAGTGGTGGCTGAGCTGGAGCCGCCAGGCTGCGGGGCCTCGCTCCAGGTACTCGACGGAGAAGATGCCGGGGCTTCGGTCTTCGATCTGCGCGAGCAGAGGCAGCGGGTCGTGCGGCGCGATCAGCACCATGGCGCTGCCCGCCGGGATGGCGTCGAGCGCGCCGAACACCGTGGCGTGGCGCAGGGCGTGCGGGACACCACGGACATCCAGTTCGGGAAGGGCCTCGTCCTCCGCACCACCGCAGCCGCAGACCCCGCCGCAGCCACCGGTCTCCTCGTTCTCCATGTCCTGGTTCTTCATGTCTTGTTCTTTCATGTCATCGTCCTTCTTTGTGTCCTTGGCGGGGTGGGCGTTGTCGGCCGGGGGTCCTCGGCGAGTCGACAGTCGGCGTGGCCGACCGGTGCGGGTATCGACGGCGTTGCGGGGTGCCGGCGCGGGGGAGGGCTGATGCCGCGTCCGGCCGCGCGGGGCGGCCGGACGCACGACCGAACCGGGCGACACGCGCCATACTCGCTGCGCCTGAGGTGGCCAGGGACGGGGGAATAGCCGCCGTCAGGTACGGGATGCGGTCCTACGGACAGATGGGCATCTGCGGTTCGATCAATGCCCAGGATGCAACTCCGGTCACACCCGACCCCCCGGCCGACCAGACCCCAGCGCGGGGGCCATTGGGCCCTATTGCGACCGTCCAGTCTGGGCCGGAAGGCCATCCGGCCAGGACCGCCGGCCCCAGGTGCACCAGGGCCCGCACCACCTAGCGTTCCCAGCCATGGAGAACGATCAGAACGCACGGTCTCAGGCGTCGAGCGCTGGTGAAGGCTGGCCGCTGGCCGCCCGGCGACTGCTCACCCGCCGTGAGGTGTCGGCCGACGGGCGCGCCGTGTTCGGCGAGAGCGACGGCAAGTGGGAGGGCTTCTACCGCGACCGCTGGGCGCACGACAAGGTGGTGCGCTCCACGCACGGGGTGAACTGCACCGGGTCCTGCTCGTGGATGGTGTACGTCAAGGACGGCATCATCACCTGGGAACACCAGGCCACCGACTACCCGTCCATCGGTACCGACTGCCCCGAGTACGAGCCACGCGGCTGCCCGCGCGGCGCCTCGTTCTCCTGGTACACCTACTCCCCCAGCCGGGTCCGCTACCCGTATGTACGCGGCGCGCTGCTGAAGCTGTGGCGCGAGGCCCGTAAGCGGCTCGGCGACCCGGTGGCAGCCTGGGCCGAGATCACCGGCGATCCGGCCAAGGCGCGCGCCTACAAGAAGGCCCGCGGCAAGGGCGGCCTGGTGCGCGCCGACTGGGACGAAGTCAGCGAGCTGGTTGCCGCCGCTCACGTGCACACCGTCAAGACGTACGGCCCGGATCGCGTCGCGGGCTTCTCCCCGATCCCGGCGATGTCGATGGCGTCCTTCGCGGCGGGGGCACGTTTCATGTCACTGATCGGCGGCACCCTGCTGTCGTTCTACGACTGGTACGCCGACCTGCCGATCGCCTCGCCGCAGGTCTTCGGCGACCAGACCGACGTGCCGGAGGCGGCCGACTGGTGGAACGCGGGCTATCTGATCATGTGGGGCTCCAACATCCCCGTCACCCGCACCCCGGACGCGCACTTCCTGACCGAGACCCGCTACAACGGCACCAAGGTCGTCGCGGTCAGCCCCGACTACGCCGACAACGTCAAGCACGCCGACGAGTGGCTCGCCCCGCACCCAGGCACGGACGGGGCCCTGGCGATGGCCATGGGCCATGTGATCCTGCGCGAGTTCTTCGTCGACCGCGAAGTGCCCTACTTCCAGGACTACATGCGCAAGTTCACCGACGCGCCGTTCCTGGTGGCCCTGCGCGAGCACACCGAGGGCGGCCTGGTCCCGGACGGGTTTTTGACCGCCGCCGACCTCGGACACGACACGGAACATGCCGGGTCCAAGACCGTTCTCCTCGACGCGGCCACGGGCGAACCGGTCGTGCCGGACGGCTCGCTCGGCTTCCGCTGGGGGAAAGCCGAGCAAGGCCGCTGGAACCTCGACCTCGGCGACGTGGTGCCCGAGTTGAGCCTGCTCGAGAGCGCGGAGGAGACGGTCGAGCTCGCGCTGCCCCGCTTCGACGAGGGCGCGACGGAGGGCGGCTCGGTGATGGTGCGCGGGGTGCCGGTCCGCAGGATCGGCGGGCGGATGGTCACCACGGTCTTCGACCTGATGCTCGCCCAGTACGGGGTGGAGCGGCCGGGCCTGCCGGGAAGTTGGCCGGCGTCGTACGAGGACGCGAGCGAGCCGTACACCCCGGCCTGGCAGGAGACGGTCACTTCGGTGCCGGCGGAGCAGGCGGCCCGGATCGCCCGGGAGTTCGCCCGCAACGCCGAGCGCACCAACGGCCGGTCCATGATCGCCCTCGGCGCGGGCACCAACCACTGGTTCCACTCCGACACCATCTACCGGGCCTTCCTGGCGCTGACGACGATGACCGGCTGCCAGGGCGTCAACGGCGGCGGCTGGGCCCACTACGTCGGCCAGGAGAAAGTCCGTCCCCTCACCGGACTGCAGCACCTGGCGTTCGCCTTCGACTGGCAGCGCCCCACCCGGCACATGGCGGGCACCTCGTACTGGTACCTGAACTCCGACCAGTGGCGCTACGAGGCGTTCGGGCCCGATGAGCTGGCCTCCCCGCTCGGGAACGGGCGGTTCCGGGGCAAGGCGTTCGCCGACTGCCTGACGCAGGCCGTGCGGCTGGGGTGGACGCCCGGTCACCCCGGCTTCAACCGCAACCCCCTCGACCTGACGGACGAGGCGGCGCGGGCGGGCCGGCCGGTCGCCGAGCACATCGTCGACGAACTGAAGTCCGGGCGGCTGCGGTTCGCCGCCGAGGACCCCGACGACCCCGCCAACTTCCCCCGCGTCCTGACGGTGTGGCGTGCCAACCTGCTCGGCTCCTCCGGCAAGGGCAACGAGTACTTCCTGCGGCACCTGCTGGGCACGGACGCGGCCGTCCGCTCCGAGGAGACCCCGCCCGAGGGACGCCCGCAGGAGGTGGTCTGGCGGGACGAGGCACCCGAGGGCAAGCTCGACCTGCTGGTCACCATGGACTTCCGGATGACCTCCACCAGCCTGCTCTCCGACGTGGTCCTGCCGGCCGCGACCTGGTACGAGAAGGACGACCTGTCCAGTACGGACATGCATCCCTTCGTACACGCCTTCACGCCGGCCATCGCCCCGCCCTGGCAGGCCCGCACCGACTACGACAGCTTCCTCACGATCGCCGACAAGTTCAGCGAACTGGCCGCCGAGCATCTGGGTACCCGTACCGACGTCCTGGCGGTGCCGCTGCTGCACGACACCCCCGACGAACTCGCCCAGCCGGGCGGCGTGGTGCGGGACTGGAAGACCGGGGAGTGCGAGCCGATCCCGGGGCGCACCATGCCGAAGCTCGTCGTCATCGAGCGGGACTATGCCGCGACCGCGCAGAAGATGCGTGCTGTCGGCCCGCTGCTGGACACCCTGGGCACCACCACCAAGGGTGTCACCGTCCACCCCGACCGGGAGATCGACGAACTGCGCCGTCGCTGCGGCACCGTCCGCGATGGCGTGGCCGCCGGCCGGCCCTCTCTGGCCACCGCCTCCGACATGTGCGAGGCGATCCTCGCCCTGTCCGGCACCACCAACGGGCGCCTGGCCACCGAGGGCTTCCGCGAACTGGAGCGGCAGACCGGCAGTGAGGGCCTGGTGGGACTCGCCTCCGAACGCGAGGCCGAGCGGATCACCTTCGCCGACACCCGCACCCAGCCCCGGTCGGTCATCACCTCGTACGAGTGGTCGGGCAGCGAGACCGGCGGTCGGCGCTACTCGCCGTTCGTCATCAACACCGAGCACAAGAAGCCCTGGCACACCCTCACCGGCCGCCAGCACTTCTTCGTCCAGCACGACTGGATGACCGAACTCGGCGAGCAACTCCCGGTCTACCGGCCGCCGCTGAACACCCCCCGGCACTACGGCGACGAGCATCTGCGCGAGGACGGCCGGGCGGAGGTCACGGTCCGCTATCTGACCCCTCACTCGAAGTGGTCCATCCACTCCAATTACCAGGACAACGCGCACATGCTCGCCCTGTCCCGGGGCGGCCCGGTGATCTGGATGTCTTTGGAGGACGCCGAGAAGATCGGCGTGAAGGACAACGAGTGGATCGAGGCGTACAACCGCAACGGCGTCGTCGCCTGCCGGGCTGTGGTCACGCACCGCATGCCCGAGGGCACGGTGTACATGTACCACGCCCAGGACCGCAACGTGAACGTGCCGAAGACCGAGGTCAGCGGCAAGCGTGGTGGCATCCACAACTCGCTCACCCGGCTGCTGCTCAAGCCCACCCATCTCGCGGGCGGCTACGCGCAGTTCACCTATGCCTTCAACTACTACGGCCCGACCGGCAACCAGCGCGACGAGGTCACCGTCATCCGCCGTCGCAGCCAGCAAGTGGAGTACTGACATGCGCGTGATGGCCCAGATCGCGATGGTGATGAACCTCGACAAGTGCATCGGCTGCCACACCTGCTCGGTCACCTGCAAGCAGACGTGGACCAACCGCACCGGAGTCGAGTACGCCTGGTTCAACAACGTGGAGACCAAGCCCGGCGTCGGCTACCCCCGCCGCTACGAGGACCAGGAGCAGTGGAAGGGCGGCTGGATGCTCGACAAGCGCGGACGCCTCGTCCTGCGCTCCGGCGGCCGGCTCAAGCGGCTGCTGTCCCTCTTCGCCAACCCCGACCTGCCGAGCATCGAGGACTACTACGAGCCGGTCACCTACGACTACGACAACCTGGTCAGCGCTCCCGCCGGGCCGGACATGCCAGTCGCCCGGCCCCGCTCCGTCCTCACCGGCAAGCCCACCGCCATCACCTGGGGCGCCAACTGGGAGGACGGCCTCGGCGGCGCGCCTGAACACGCAGGCGGCGACCCCAACCTGAGCGGCGAGTGGGCGGAGAAGGTGAAGTTCGAGTTCGAACAGACCTTCCTCTTCCACCTGCCGAGGCTGTGCGAACACTGCCTCAACCCCGCCTGCGTCTCCGCCTGCCCATCTGGTGCGATGTACAAGCGGGTCGAGGACGGCATCGTCCTGGTCGACCAGGACCGCTGCCGCGGCTGGCGGATGTGCGTGACGGCATGCCCGTACAAGAAGGTGTACGTCAACCACGCCACCGGCAAGGCCGAGAAGTGCACCTTCTGCTTCCCCCGCATCGAGGTCGGACAGCCCACCGTCTGCTCCGAGACTTGCGTGGGACGACTGCGCTACCTCGGGCTCCTGCTGTACGACGCCGACCGCGTCGGCGAGGCCGCAGCCACCCCGGACGAGAAGGACCTGCTGGACGCCCAGCGCGGCGTCTTCCTCGACCCGCACGACCCCGAAGTGATCGCGGCGGCACGGGAGTCCGGCATCCCCGAGGACTGGCTGGACGCCGCACGCCGCTCGCCGGTCTACGACCTGGTCATGCGGTACAAGGTGGCGTTGCCGCTGCACCCCGAGTACCGCACCCTGCCGATGGTCTGGTACGTGCCCCCGCTCTCCCCCGTCCTGGACGCCGTCGACGCGGCGGGCGGAAACCAGGACGACCCCGACCACGTCTTCGCCGCCGTCACCCGCCTGCGCATCCCGCTGGAGTACCTGGCGGAGCTGTTCACCGCCGGAGACACCGACGTCGTCGCCGGAGTGCTGATGAAGCTCACCGCGCTGCGCTCGTACATGCGGGAGCGCACCCTCGGTGAGACCGGTGACGAGGCCGTGCTCAAGGCCGTCGGGCTCACCGCCCGCGAGGCGCAGGACCTGCACCGCCTGCTCGCCATCGCCAAATACGCCGACCGCTATGTCGTCCCGGCCGCGCACAAGGAGGACACTGCCGCGCTGACCGCGATGGAGAACCGATGCCCGGTCGAATCGTCCGGCGACCCGACGGACGACGGCGGGCGACGGGTGATGCTCGGCATCCCCACCCTGCGCCGCCGTACGCCCGAAACCCCCGCCGGAGGCCACCTGTGAGCCCGCTGCCCGCAACAATTCCCGCCCTCGTCCGCACCCGCGTCCGGGCGGCCGTACGCCGCCCGGCCCGGCTCACGCCCGAGGAGAGCGAGGCGCGCATTCTGCTGCTGCGGCTGTGCTCGCTGCTGCTGCAATACCCGGACACCGAACTCACCACCGCCCGACCGGTATTGACGGCCACCGTCGAGGCGCTGCCGCCCTCGCCCGCCGCCGAGCACCTGGCGACCTTCGTCACCTGGTTCACCGGGCAGGAGCCCGAGGCGCTGGAGCGTACTTACGTCGAGATGTTCGACCTGCGCCGCAAGAGCAGCCTCTACCTGACCTACTACCTGCACGGCGACACCCGCCGCCGGGGCATGGCCCTGCTCACCTTGAACCAGCGTTACCGGGCCGCGGGCTGGGAAACCGACGGGGGAGAACTGCCCGACCACCTGCCGGTCGTACTGGAATTCGCCGCCTTGGCGGGTCCAGGTGGCGGTGAGGCACCACTGCGCCAGCACCGGCGCGGGCTGGAGCTGATCCACCGCGCCCTGACCGACGCCGATTCCCCCTACCGGCATGTGCTGGCCGCGCTGCTCACCCTGCTGCCACCGCCCACCGAGGCGGACCGCGCGGCGGTCGCCCAGCTCGTCGCCGAGGGCCCGCCGAACGAGGAGGTCGGCCTCGACCCCTACGGGACGTACGGGGACGGCGAGTTCGCCCCGCCGGGCACCTTCGTGCCGCCGGCGCCGGCCCCGCCGACCCGTGTGCCGCCCGCTTCGACCAGCCGTACGGAAGGCCCCCGATGAACGCCGTACCCACCCCCTTGGCCGCCGCGTCCACGAGCGGCGCCGACCTCCTCCTGTGGGTCGCCATCCCCTACATCTGCCTCGCCGTGTTCGTCGTCGGGCACGTCTGGCGCTACCGCCAGGACCAGTTCGGCTGGACCTCCCGCACCAGCCAGCTCCTCGAACACCGGTGGCTGCGCTGGGGCAGCCCGCTGTTCCACCTGGGCGCCTTCATGGTGATCGGCGGACATGTGGTGGGCCTGGCGGTCCCCGCCTCCTGGACCGAGGCCGCGGGGATCAGCGAGCACGCCTACCACACAACGGCCGTGTGGGCGGGTTCGGTGGCGGGCGTCGCCATGGTCGCGGGGCTTGGCATGCTGTGTGCCCGGCGGCTGCTGACCCGCCGGATCCGGCTGGGCACCGACCGAAGCGACAAGCTGCTCTTCCCCCTGCTGTCCGCCACCGTCCTGCTGGGCATCACCGCCACCGCCGCCCACAACGTCTTCGGCGGCGGCTACGACTACCGCTCCACCGTCTCCGTCTGGTTCCGCGGCCTGTTCACCCTCCAGCCGCAGCCCGAGGCGATCGCTGGAGCACCGCTGCTGTTCCAGCTGCACGCCCTGACCGCCTGCCTGCTCTTCGCGGCCTGGCCGTTCACTCGGCTGGTTCATGTGTGGAGCGCCCCGATCGGATACCTGGCCCGGCCGTATCTGGTCTACCGACGGCGGGCCACACCGGCCGCAGCCCCGACGGCAGGGGGCCGGCCACGGTCGCCCTCTGGCTCCCGGCGAGCGGCATGAGTCACAGCCCCGCTCTCGCGCCGGACGCCACGACCACCCGGCGCACGCACACAGTGGGCGCGAGCCGCCGAACGGGCCTGGTGATGCTCCTCACCGGGATCGTCGGCTAGTCCGAACTGGTTGCTGCTCGCCGCCTGGTACGGGGTCATGCTGCTCGTCCTCACCCGCTTCTGGCCGTACTGGAGCAGTCTGCTGTAACCGGCCCCCCTCCGCACAAGCCGCTCACAGGTCATACGGACGAAAGAACGACGATCATGAACGACGTACTGAAGGAATGGACGGCCGCAGTGCAGGCCGACCTGGGCATCGACCTCGAAGTCGACCGGACCCTCCTGCTCGCCCTCGCAGGCGATGCCGCGCACGGCGTCGCCCGGCCCGCCGCCCCGCTGACGACCTTCCTGGTCGGGTATGCGGCGGGGCGTGCGGGCGGCGGCCCTGACGCGGTGGCCGCCGCAGCCCGGCGCGCCGGAGAACTCGCCGCCCGGTGGGCCGGTGAAGCCGACCACGGCCCCGGCCCCGGGGCCGCATGACGAGCCACGCCACCGGTCACGCCCAGGACCCCACACCCGTTGGCTCCGCAATCAGGGCCGATCGGCCCTGCCACGACGGCCGAGTGGGCTCTGCGCCCGCAGATCGAAGATGCGTCACCGTAGCGAAATGGAGTTCACGCCGGTCGGACAGAGAGGGATGCACGCATGCTGAAACGGGACGGCAGAGTGTTGTGGTGGCGCTGGCGGCGCAACCAGCTCAAGCGCCGCTCGGACACCGCCGAAGCCTGGATCGGTGTGGCGGCGACGGCGATACTGCTGCTCGCCACGCCGGCTGTGGGCTTCGTGACGGCTGGTGTCGCCGAGCACTCGGCGCTCGACCGGGCCCTAGGACTGCACCGTGTCACCGCACACCTCATCGAGGACGCTCCCCCGGCGCTGTCACGGTTGTCCGGGGCGGTGACCGACAGCCGCGTGCGAGCGACCGTGAAGTGGACAACGCCCGGCGGCTCCCCCAGGTCCGACACCGCCTCAGTGGCAGCGGGCAGCAAGGCCGGCTCTCCCACCACGGTGTGGCTCGACAACGCCGGCCGTATCCAGCCCGCGCCGCCCACCCCCACCCAGGCCAAGTTGCAAGGCGCCACCCTCGGCGCGGCCGCGGCGGCGGGCACGGGCATGCTCGTGGTGGGCACCTGCTGGGCCGCCCGGCTACGCCTGGACAGGCGCCGCGGGATGCAGTGGGACCGTGCCTGGGCCGAGTTCGACGCACGCCGAGGCCACCGGCACGCGTGATACGGGTTTCGCTGACGAGGGTCGTTGAAGCCGCGCGGCGTCCGTGGCCTTCGTTCATCCCACACCGGAGCATCCCGGCTCCTCACCGAGCGGTCGCGGTCAGGAGGCCGGCATACCCGTGCGTCGGGACCTCGGATGGGCGGCGGCGAGCAGCAGCGGGTCCCGCGGCTCGGGCAGCAGCCGGACATCCGGGAGGAGTCCCGCATGCGCGGCGGCGACACGCAGGTTGAACAGGGCCGCCCCGCAGTCGATGTGCAGCGCCCGGTTGTCGGGATCGGACCGGGGCACGGCCCGTTCAGGGGCGGCGAGCAACAGCAGGAGACGTTCGCCGGTGAGGAATCGGCAGCGCCGTGGCTGCGGATTGCGCATGGACCGGGCCGCGGTGGCCTCGGCCACCAGCATGGTCGCCGCCTTCTCGCCGAGCTGCCGCAAACCATGCAATCCGGTCAGCCGTCCCAGGTCCAGTCGGCGACCTCGGGCAGGTCGGTGCCGTGCTCCCGGATCCAGTCGTGGTGGCGCAGCCGGGCGTCCTCCATCCGCTGGCGCACGACGGCGGCACGGACGGCGAGCCCCGGGACGCGGTCGATGACGTCCATGACCAGCCGGTAGCGGTCCAGGTCGTTGCGCACCACCATGTCGAACGGGGTGGTTGTGGTACCGATCTCCTTGTAGCCGCGCACGTGCAGGTTCCGGTGCCCGGTGCGCCGGTAGGCGAGCCGGTGGATCAGCCACGGGTAGCCGTGGTAGGCGAAAATCACCGGCTTGTCGGCGGTGAACAGGCCGTCGTACTCGAAGTCGCTCATCCCGTGCGGGTGTTCCTCGCTCGGCAGCAGGCGGGCGATGTCGACGACGTTCGCCACGCGCACCGCCAGCTCTGGCAGGTGCAGGCGCAGCAGTTGGGCGGCAGCCAGCACCTCCTGGGTCGGGACGTCGCCCGCGCAGGCGAGCACCACGTCCGGTTCACGGGTGCCGTCCTCGGTGCCGGCCCAGTCCCAGATGCCGGCGCCGCGCGCGCAGTGGACCTTGGCCTGGTCCATCGACAGCCAGTCGAAGCAGGGTTGCTTTCCGGCGACGATCACGTTCACGTAGTCGCGGCTGCGCAGCGCGTGGTCCGCGACGGACAGCAGGGTGTTGGCGTCCGGCGGCAGGTAGACCCGTACCGCCTCCGGGCTCTTGTTGAGGATGTGGTCGACGAAACCGGGGTCCTGGTGGGAGAAGCCGTTGTGGTCCTGCCGCCACACGTGCGAGGTGAGCAGGTAGTTGAGGGAGGCGATGGGGGCCCGCCAGGGCAGCCGTCGGGTGACGCGCAGCCATTTGATGTGCTGGTTGACCATCGAGTCGACGATGTGCACGAACGCCTCGTAGCAGGAGAACAGCCCGTGCCGGCCGGTCAGCAGGTAGCCCTCCAGCCAGCCCTGGCAGGTGTGTTCGGACAGGATCTCCATCACCCGGCCGTGCCGGTCCAGGTGTTCATCCACGGGCAGGGTCTCGGCCTGCCACGCCTTCCCGCTGGCCGCGTAGACGGCCTGGAGGCGGTTGGAGGCGGTCTCATCGGGGCCGACCAGGCGGAAGTCGCGCCGGTCGGCGGTGGATCGCATGACGTGTTCGAGCAGGTCGCCCAGGACGCGGGTGGGTTCGTGGAGGGTCGCGCCGGGCTTGTCGACTTCGACGGCGTACGTCTCAAGCGGCGGCAGGGGGAGTTCGCGCAGCAGCAGTCCGCCGTTGGCGTGCGGGGTGGCACCGAGCCTGCGGTCGCCTTCGGGAATGCAGGCCAGCACCTGGGGACGGGGGTGGCCGTGTTCGTCGAACAGTTCCTCCGGGCGGTAGGAACGCAGCCATGCCTCCAGCTGCCGCAGGTGGTCGGGGTTGTCGCGGACGGCAGCCAGCGGGACCTGGTGGGCGCGCCAGGTGCCTTCGACCGGCAGGCCGTCGACCTCGGCCGGGCCGGTCCAGCCCTTCGGGGTGCGCAGCACGATCACGGGC
Source organism: Streptomyces sp. NPDC005151 (assembly GCF_053599875.1). Lineage (NCBI taxonomy): Bacteria > Bacillati > Actinomycetota > Actinomycetes > Kitasatosporales > Streptomycetaceae > Streptomyces > Streptomyces sp. NPDC005151. The sequence continues at coordinate 22,877 of NZ_JBSFYR010000042.1, forward strand.
CAGCGGGGGCGCTCGGTGGCGCGGTCCTCGCGGGCGGCGCGCTGGATTGCGGCGATGCGGTGCAGCGCGCTGTCCATGGCGCCGGCCATGGAGCGGTGGACGGCGGCCGGGTCGTCGCCGGTGACGTGGATCGGGTCGTGGCCATACCCATTGAGGAGCGCGTCGAGTTCCGTTTCGGGGAGCCGGGCGAGCACCGTCGGGTTGGCGATCTTGTAGCCGTTGAGGTGGAGGATCGGCAGGACGGCGCCGTCGTGCACCGGGTCCAGGAACTTGTTGGAGTGCCACGAGGCGGCCAGCGGGCCGGTCTCCGCCTCGCCGTCGCCGACGACGCAGGCGACCAGCAGGTCGGGGTTGTCCAGGGCGGCGCCGTAGGCGTGCGACAGCGAGTAGCCCAGTTCGCCGCCCTCGTGGATGGATCCGGGTGTCTCGGGCGCTACGTGGCTGGGCACGCCGCCGGGGAACGAGAACTGCTTGAACAGTCGTCCCATGCCGGCCGCGTCCCGCGTGATGTCTGGGTAGGTCTCGGAGTACGAGCCCTCCAGCCAGGAGTTGGCGACCACGGCAGGCCCGCCGTGGCCCGGCCCCCAGATGCACAGGGCGTTCAGGTCGCGGGCCTTGATGACACGGTTGAGGTGGGTGTGCACCAGGTTCAGCCCGGGGGAGGTGCCCCAGTGGCCGAGCAGCCGCGGTTTGACGTGCTCGGGGCGCAGTGGCTCGGTCAGCAGGGGGTTGGCCATGAGGTAGATCTGGCCGACGGCCAGATAGTTCGCGGCGCGCCAGTGGGCGTCCAGCGTCCTCAGCTCTTCGTCGGAGAGCCGGGCGGGGGCCTGCTGCGTGTCGACGGACATGGGGAATCCCTTCTTCCACAACGAATGGTCCGGCGGGTCCGCAATGCCTTCCACCCTCCCCCACCCGACCGGCGCCCGCCAGAGGGCTCACCGCGACACGCCGGTTCACGGAAAAGGACCGCTCGCAAAGCTGAGAGAACTGAGGGCCTTTCGTCACGACACCGAGCCGGACGCGCGGCCGTCCTCCGGTCTTCATCGGATCCTGTGGCGGGCCGACGGCCGGCATTATTACACCAGGAAGCGCGCGGCCGCCGGGAGTGCTGTTCGACCCCACCGCGAGGGCCGCTCGCCGCGCGAGACGCCGCTGCCGTCCGCCACCGTGGATATGAAAGTTCGACCTCGGCCCGGTCAAGCATGTGGAGGAAGACCGGGCCCCACGTATGGGATGGCGAAGATGAGCCCCTTCCGGGACGCTGAAGGATCACCTGCCCGGTCTGCGCCGGGCGGCACCACGAGCACATCGATGGTCCCGCGCCACGGCCTCCAGCAGCGCGTCGTCGCCGGGGCGGTGTCGTCGGCCGGCACCCGGGCGCCCTCGCGCGACCAACTGTAGCCCTCGCGAGGGGTCCAGGTCGGCAAGGTCCATCAGGTCGGTGCGGGCCCCCGGTTCGTCGGCGGCGTTCCACTCGTACCAGAACTGTGGCAGCCGCCAGTTGTCACTGGAACCCGATCAAGGAGACCGGCGCAGTTCCCGGGCCACACGGGCCAGGTTCACCCCGTATCCGACGCCGAACGCGTGCGGCGTGAAGAAGACGTCGCCGTCTGGATCCCAGAACTCGCGGACGATCTTCTCTCGCTCACGACACCCGTGCGGCGCCGGGCCGGCCGTGTCCGGTGCGCGCCCATTCGGGCGGCGCCGATCGTGTCTGGGGTGGACCACGCAGAGCGCGCTGCGGACGCCCCTGATCCATCTCGCTGCCCAGGTCGACGAGGGATGCCTTCCAGCCTCGGAGCCGAGGCCGGAAATGACGAAAGATAGCAAGGAGGCTCACGCAGAATTGCGACCATGGTCCTCTGCTCCTGCATTCCATGTCGGCGGCGCATAAGCCCCGACCTCCGAGAAGTGCCCATGCCGCCGCCGGTGACGGAGGAACCCCCAGGGCACAAGTTCCTGCCACCGCTGGTATCGCGCGGCTCGTATGCCGTCAGTCCTCACACCGGCGTGTTCGTCCTCAGCTTGGCGTTTAACCTCGGCGGGCTTGGTGTTCCTTGATCGACTCGGCGCGTTTGACCGTCTTGCCGACGTCGTGGTGCCTGGCCCGTTGCTTGTTCTTCGAGCCGGGAGGCCGTCCGGGGCCTGGTCGGGACGGTTTCGGTGCGGCCGCCGGACGGGCCGTGGTCGCACGGACGTTGCGAAGCCCCCGCCGCACCCGGGCGGGGGTGAGGCGGCGGGGCCCGGCCGGTCTCTCCCAGGGGCGGCGAAGGTCCTCGGCGAGGGGACGGGCCAGGCGGAGCTGGGTGTGGGCGGCAACGATGAGCCAGGTCCACAGGTCGGCGGTGTCCGCGTGACGGACCTTCGGGGCCGTCCAGCCGAGGGTCTGTTTCATGAGCCGGAAGGTGTGCTCAAGATCGAACCTGCGGAGGAAGGACTGCCACCAGCGCTCCACGTCCGCCGGTGTGGCGGCGATGGCCGAGCACCAGAGCCAGACCGGCTTCGGGTCGCGATCGCCTGGCAGGCGCTCAACCTGGAGGGGGATCAACGTGCCGTGCAGGATGGGCAGTTCCTCGTCCGCGTGGTCCAGCCAGGGGCCGCGGTGGGTGAGCCGGGGGTGCATCCGGTCCCAGGCCATCGCCTCGGCCTTGCCGTAGCGGGTGGTGTCCGTGACCGTGGTGACCTCGGGTTCGTGCCAGCTGTCGGGCTTGGCGAAGGTCAGGACGCCGCCGTGCCGGCGCGGCCGTCCGCCCTTCGGCCCGGAGCGGGCGGGGCCGGGGTCGCGGAGCATGACGCGGTCCGAGCGCAGGCACCCGACCAGGACGACGGGCAGGTCCGCCAGGGCGTGGGAGAGGTAGGCGACGTCGTAGCCGGAGTCCATGACGATCCAGATCTCCGGATCACCCGCCTGCCACTGCTGGGCCTGGATCAACCGCTCGACGACATCGCGTAGTTGGGCAGCGGTGACGGCGGTCGCGTCGTCCGCCGGCCCGAGGCGCACGGCGTCCAGCAACGCGACCCACGAGGTCCGGCCGGTCTCCAGGGCGGCAACGAACGAGTACGGCCAGCCCGGCACGAACTGATCCGTCTTACGCTCACCACGCCCGTAGACGTGGCAGAACAGCCGGTCGCCGCTGGTCGGGGCATCAGGACGGAGCCAGTTGCTCACATCCACGGCCAGTACGATGCGCCCGTCGGCCGCCCTCGGCAGCGGCAGGCCGGCCAGCGCGCGGCGCAACCGTGCCGGCTCCAGCCAGCCACGGTCCAGGGCCGCGTACAGCTCGCCGTGCCCCCGCCGGTGCTCGACCGCCAAGGAGAGCTCGACCAGGGTTTTCACCGGCCCGTCCGCGCACAGCGCCGCGTCGGTCAACTCGAAGAGCGTATCCGCGCGGGAAGCCGACTTCCGCCACGAAGGCCACGCAACAGAGAGCGGCGAATCCGAGGACGGCCGTGGTCGCCCTGTCCCCTGTCTACCAGTGCCGTCTTCCGCTGTCCACGCGGACCGTCACCTATCTCGCCGACCTGCTGCGGCGCCATCTGAAGGCGATACGCTCCCGCTGGCGGGCCTTGCCGCCGGGCCGGATCGCGGTGATCGTCCTGGCCGTGCTCCGGCACGACCAGCGCCTGGCGCATCCTGACCAAGCTCCGCACCGATCCCGCCCGTGCCACCCACCTCCTGTGCGGCCTGGTCGTCCTGACGAACTCGAAGTGAACCGCTGACAGACGATCTACACCGCAGACAGCCGCCTACGACCAGCACGAGCATCCCGACAGACCGTCACACCAGTACCTTGACCTGCGACTTCAAGTTGGCGGTCTCTCCGTGAAGGACTGCTCTGATCCAGGCGCCGCCATCCACGAAGGGTCATTCGGGCCGGGCAAGGCATGGGACGGTCTGCTACCGGCGGTGGCCCAGAGGATGGGGTGGGCGGGTGGAGTCCCGTATGCGCAGCACCGCCGGTACGAGGCCGGGTGGTCGGGGCGTGCCGCGTCGGATGTGGCTCACCAGGGCGTCCACTGCCAGGCGTGCACTCGTGCGGGGGCCCAGGGAGATTGTGGTGACAGCAGAGCCTGCGGTCGCATCCCCCGGCTCCTCTCCGGTGGACGCCACGAGCAGATCCTCGGGCACACGCAGTCCGAGCGTGCGGGCCGCCGCCAGTGTGGTGCGCCCGCAGAAGCTGTACAACCCGTAGACGGCGTCCGGACGCTTGCGCGGCGGACGTCGCAGCAGCGCCTCGGCAGCCGCCAAGCCCTCGCGTGGATCGTCGGCGGGCGCGATGAGGGGTGGCTGCCTGTGCCAGGCGCACCATTGAAGGTAGGCGGCTTCCGACTGCAGGGTGTGGGCGTCTGTGCGCGTACCACTCAGCAGGGAGATGCGCCGTGCGCCCGCGTGGCTGAGGTGGTCGAGGATGCTTCGTGTGGTGGCGGCATGGTCGTTGTCCACCCAGTAATGAGTGCGGCCGGCCCGGTTGGGACGGCCGTCGAATGCCAACGGGAGCCCTGACTCGGCGAGTGCGTCGGCGACTGGATCATGGCGGGGTGAGTCCAGGAGCAATACGCCGTCGGCCTCCAGATGCCGCCATCCCGCATTGTCCGCCAGTGCCGGCACGAGGGTCAGCCCGAAACCGTGCGCATGGGCTGCCGCGGTCGCGGCGGCGATCGCCTGGGCGTAGTACGGGATGGCGGCGTAGTTCCAGATCCGGTCGGGGTGAGTGGTCGCTCCGAGGGCCAGCATGCGGGATTTGCCGCGCTGGACGGCCGAGGAGGGCGGGTAGTTCATGGACGCGGCCACGAACCGGACCCACGCACGGGTCCGGTCGGTCATCTTGCCGGTCCCGTTGAGGGCGTTGGAAACGGTGGCGGGGGACACCTCGGCCGCCCGCGCCACATCGACAAGTCGTACGCGTGTCATGCCCCGAGGATAGGAACCGGCTGGTGGTACGTCAGCCGGTTCAGGTAACGATCTGCGAAATTCGTGTCCAGGCGCGAGCGGGGCGCCGGATTTCGTCGAATCGACACCGTTGTGGTGAACATTTTCACCGCCGAGGATATGGGCCACCCAAGCCTTCCTCTCTTCCCAGGAGTCACTCATGCCTACTGGCGGCACCCCATGGATGCGGACCGTGCGTGCCCTGCGCGCCGATGCTCAGGCGACGGCGACCCTCGCCCCGGCCAACTCCCCGACCCGCCGCGGCGTGCTGCGCGGCGCGCTTGCCGCGGGCGGCGCCTTGGCCGCCACTTCGGTGCTTCCGGCGACCGCCGAGGCAATGGGACGCCAGACTCCACATGATCCGCGGATTGTGGTGGTCGGCGCCGGCCTGGCGGGGCTGACCTGTGCCTACCGGCTCGCTCAACAGGGAGTTCGGGTCCAGCTGTTCGAGGCGCGGGACGGGCGGGTAGGCGGCCGGTGCTGGACGGCCCGCGGCTTTGCAAGCAGCCAAGTTGCCGAGCACGGAGGCGAGTTCATCGACACTCGGCACGTGCACATCCGCAGGCTCGCCGCCGAACTCGACCTTGCCCTGGACGACCGCGAGGCTGGAGCACAGGAGGGCGACGGGGCGCTGTACCTGCAGGGCGCAGTGCGGGCCGAGCAGGACGTCTACCGTGACATGCCCGTGGTGCAGCGACGGATCGAGGCCGACGCCAAGCGGATCGGGAGTTATGTCGCCGGCCAAGCCGGGCGTGCGGCTCGGGCGTTCGATGAGATGTCCATGCGCGATTGGTTGGACGCCAATGTGCCCGGCGGCTCGTCGTCCCTGCTCGCCTCCGCGATCGGCAGCGGTGCTGCGGGCTACTGGGGCAGCGATCCCGAGGACCTCAGCGCCATCAACCTCATCGAGCAGTACGTCGCCCCCTATTCCGGCGCCGACGAGCGTTACCACACCCGGGGCGGCAACGACCTCATCCCGAACCGGGTCGCAACCCGACTGCCCAAGGGCACCGTGCGCTTCGACACGCCGCTGCTGGCCGTCCGACGTCGCGGCACGACGTACGAGCTGAAGTTCGGCGGCATCCCCAAGGCCGTCGTGGCAGATCGTGTGGTGTTCGCCCTGCCGTTCACCGCACTGCGTCGCACGGACCTGACTGCCTCTGGACTGAGTGCTCGCAAGCGGGATGCGATCGAACATCACGGCATGGGCACCAACGCCAAGCTGCTGCTTCAGTTCCGTGACCGGTTCGCCCGGCACGGCTGGAGTGGCTCCTTCCAATGCGACGTGCCGCAGCGAGGAAGTTGGGACAGCTCCAGCACCCAGAGCGGCCGGGAGGGACTTCTGACCATCTTCAACGGCGGCCACTCCGGAGCCAGTTACCCCGTGGCGCGTCCTCACGGAACCGCGCCGACGCAGGTGGTCAGGGAGTCGCTGGAGTTCATCGACCGCCTGATTCCTGGCATGGCAGCCGCGTACAACGGGCGTTCCTGGCTGGACTCATGGGTCGACGACCCCTGGACGCACGGCTCGTACGCCTCCTTTGCCCCGGGGCAGTACACCAAGTACTGGGGCTACTCCGGCATCGCGGAGGGCGCCCTCCACTTCGCTGGCGAGCACACGAGCACCCACAGCCAGGGCTTCCTCAACGGCGGTGTCGAAAGTGGGGAGCGCGTGGCCCAGGAAGTGCTGGCCGCACTGCACTAGCGGTAGCCGCCCGGTCGCGGCTACGGCGGGGCCAAGGAGGCGCGAGCCAGGTGCCCGCCCGGCGCGATCAAGGGCCGTGGGCGTCAACGGAAACCTTGACCGGTCGGGTGGCCCGGGGGAATCACGCCTCGGGCCACCCGACCGTATTGAGCCGTACCGGGACTTGTGGAGTCCCTTGGTGTGCCGCAGGTTCCGCGCAGTCGGGACACACCGCAGACCTACGAGAACCGTGGCAGCTCACCCGGTGGCTCCCCGCAACCTGTCCCTTCGCCCCCTCTTCGCGGCAGCCGCCGAAGGTGACGTGCTCCTTGACGCCCAGCCGTGCCATGGCCTGTTCCACACCCGGCACGGGCGGGATGGTCCGCTCGACAGCCGAGGCGTCGAGCGGACCGCTGCTGAAGAACCACACCGGGCACTCGGCCAGCGAGCGGCGGTGGCGGCGAACGAAGCGGCGGGCGTCCTTGTGCCAGGGGCCGGCGTACAACGCACCGCCGACCACCACGGCGTCGTACGACGCCACGCTCGCCACCAACCCCGCCGGCAGCGCCTCGACCGTCAGCCCGTCGTGACGCAGCGCGGCGGCCACGGCCTCGGCGATCTGTGCCGTCGATCCGTTCGTCGTTCCGCAGGCGACCAGGACCTTGCCGGTCATGGCGCTCCCCTTCCTCTTACGCGCCTGTCACAGCCTGCGCAGCCAGTCGTCGGCCACGCCGTGCAGGGCCTGCTCGGCGGGCTGGACGCGGCTGTCGTCCAGGCGGTAGGTGAGGTTGTCGACCACTCCGACGACGCCGCTGATTTGGCGGGTCATGGAGAGGGCGATCTCCGTCCGTTCCGTGTGGCCGGTGAGCGTGACGACGCCTTCGGTCACGGAGACGTCGACGCTTCGGGGCGCCAGCCACAGGGCGCGGACCAGCACCTCCTCGATCACCTCCTGGCGGATCTCCGTGTCGGGCCGCAGGAAGACCCGGAGCAGGTCCCGTCGCGTGACGATGCCGACGAGTCGGTCCTCGTCATCCACGACGGGCAGCCGCTCGATGCACCTGTGGGCCATGGTCCGGGCGGCCTCGACGACGGTGTCCTCGGCGTGCACGGTGACGGGTGGTTCGGTCATCAGCTGACCGGCGGTGCGAGCCGTCGCCTTCACGGCCTGCCGCCTGGCGCTTCGCGTCAGTGCCGCGAACCGGAAACGGTGCTTCGGCTCGTACGGGTCGGGTGTCTCCGCTTGACGGGCCATCAAGTCGGTCTCGGAGATGACGCCGATGACCTTCTCGTCCTCGTCGACCACCGGCAGTCCGCTGATGTCGTGGTCGGCGAGCAGCCGTGCCACTTCCTTGAACGGGGTGTCGTACGCGGCGCGGACGACGTCAGTGGTCATCACGGGGCCGACCTTGTCGTGCTTCATCACTGGTTCCTCCTCAGCGGAGTCGGCGCAGATAGGGGTCCTGGGGCCGGCGGGGCACCAGGCGTACCCGTGCGTCGAGCGCGGAGACCCCTTCCGCTGTCGCGAGCACGGGGTTGAAGTCGACCTCGGCGAGCTGCGGCAGGTCGGCCGCCATGCGGGACAGGCACAGGAGCAGCTGCTCCAGGCCTTCGAGATCGGCCGGCCCGCTGCCGTGGGCGCCGAACAGCAGCGGGGCGCTGCGCGGGGCGGTGATCAGGTCGTGTACGTCGTTGTCGGTGAGCGGGGCCAGTCGGCCGACGTGGTCGCCGAGGACCTCGGTGGCGGTGCCGCCGAGCCCGAACAGTACGAGTGGGCCGAAGACCTCGTCCTGGACGACGCCCGCGAACAGTTCGGTGCCACGTGCCGCGAGCGGCTGGACGACCACGCCGGTGAGCAGCCCATCGAACCGGGTCTCGAAGTCCCGGAAGGCGGCGCGCACTTGGAAGTCTCCCTGGAGGTCGAGGTGAACGGCACGTTGCTCGCTTTTGTGGAGCAGCCCCGGCCAGTGGGCCTTCATGACCACCCTGCCGTCCGGGCCGCGCAGCCGCTCGGCGGCGATGACGGCCTCGTCCTCGGTCTCCGCCCACGCCCACGGGAGCTGTGGGATGCGGTAGCAGGCCAGGAGGTCGGCGCAGGTGCGCGGGTCGAGCCAGCCGCCGTCCGGGTGCGCGGCCAGGAAGGTCTCGGTGACCTCCTGGGCAAGGGCCGTGTCGATGCCGTCGAGGTCCGGGACGGTGCCCGCGGGCCGGGCGAGCCAGGACGCGCGGCGGGCGCCATGGGCCAGCGCCCGTGCCGCTGCCTGGGGTTCGGCGTACGAGGGGATGGTGCCGCCGGCGGCGGCACGCAGCAGCTTGACGGGCAGGTCCTGTTCGAGGCGTACCGCGGCAACCGTCTTGGCCCGGGGTCCGGGGGCGTCGGTGAGGGCCCGGATCAGGTCGTCACCGGTCGCCGCGGCGACCGCGGTGGGGACGAGGGCCACGAGGACTGTGTCGATGCCGGGGTAGTTCATCAGCCGGTCTACGGAGTCCGCGAGCTGTTCTTCCGTGACGGCGGCGGTGGCGTCGACGGGGTTGCCGACTGCCGCTCCCTCGGGGAGCACGGCGAGCAGGTCGTCGATCACGTCGGGTGTGAGCGGTGGCAGGGCGAGTCCCGCCTCCGCGCAGGCGTCGGCCGCCAGGACCCCGGCGCCGCCCGCGTTGGTGACGATCGCGACGCGGGTGCCGGTCGGGAGCGGCTGGGAGTGCATCAGGGCTGCGGTTTCGAGGAGTTCGCCGACCGAGCGGGTGGCGGTGATGCCGGCCTGGGTGAACAGGGCCTGCCGGGTCATGGTGCGGGTGGCGGCCGCCGCGGTGTGCGAGGCGGCGGGTCGGCGGCCCGCGTCGGTGCGGCCGGCGTCCACGGTCAGGACAGGCATGTGGCGGGTCACGCGACGGGCGGTGCGGGAGAAGGCGCGCGGGCTGCCGAAGGACTCCAGGTGCAGCAGGGCGAGGTCGGTGCGGCCGTCGCTCTCCCACCACTGGAGCATGTCGTTGCCGCTGACATCGTACTTGTCGCCGAGGGACGCGAAGGAAGAGACACCGATGCCCAGCCGGGACAGCCCGTCGAGCAGGGCGATGCCCACCCCGCCGGAGTGCACGGCGACCCCGGCAGTGCCGGGCCGCGGATGGCGGGCAGCGAACGTGGCGTCCAGACGCAGCGCGGGGTCGGTGTTGGAAACACCGAGGCAGTTGGGGCCGACGAGCCGCATCCCGTAGGTGCGGCACGTGGCCAGCAGCGCCTGTCCCTGCTCCGCGTCGAGGCCGGCGGTGACGACGAGCAGCGCCCGGACGCCGGCCTTGCCGCACTCCTCGGCGGTGGCCGAAACAGCGGCGGCGGGCACGGCCACGACCACCAGGTCGGGGGTCTTGGGCAGGGCACTGACGGACGGATAGGACGGCACGCCGAGGATGTGGCTGACGCTCGGGTTCACCGCGAAAATGCGGCGCGTGTATCCGCCCGCCTTCAGGTGGTGCAGGATCGCCCGACCGACCGAGCCGGGTTTGCGTCCAGCTCCGACGACGGCAACGACCTCCGGGCGCAGCAGCGGCTCGAGGCTGGCCACATCGGCGCCCCGGCCCCTGGTCTCCACCGCGGACAGGTAGTCGTCGTCCTCGTCGAGCCGGATGGTGCAACGCACCTCGGGGCCCTCGAAGTGGCGGGCCGTGCGCAGGCCGAGGTCGGCGAAGAGCTGGAGAACCTCGCGGTTCTCGCTGAGCGCGTCGGCAGTGAAGGTGGTGATGCCGTCGGCCCGGGCGGCGGAAACCAGATGCTCGACGAGCAGGGTGCCCACCCCGCGGTGGTGCAGCCCGTCGCAGACGGCGATGGAGATCTCTGCCCCGTCCTCCCCCGCCGTGTCGTACTCGGCGAGGCCGATCACCCGGCCCTGTGTCTCCGCCAGCAGGGACCGGTAGCCGGAGTGTGCGGGAGCGCAGGCCCGGTCGGCGGCCAGCGCGGCGGAGCGCCGGCTGACGGAGAAGAACCGCAGTCGAAGGTTCTCCGGTGACATCTCCTCGTAGAGTCCCTGCAGTTGGTCGTGGTCGGCCGGGGTCACGGGGCGAATGCAGACGGTGGTGCCGTCCGCGAGCAGGGCGTGGACCGGGGGGCGGTTGAGCACGTCGTGCGGCATCAGGGATCTCCTCCTAGGCTCTCGATGGTCCGAGCATCCAGCGGATCGGAGGGCGGCTGTATGGGCTGTCCGGGGACGAGCCCTGGGCCGGTCAGCCCTAAGTTCATCGAGGGCTGTTCGCATGGGCGAGACAGCTGGGAACGGTGGACGGGGTTCGCTCGGCAGGGGAGACCCCATCCGAGGCCATTCCGGCGCCTTGGAATCGCACGCACCATGCCGCGTCCGCTCTCCGATCGAAGGTCACCCGACAGGCTCTAAGCCGGTCACGGCCCTCACGCCCGCTGCGGTACGACGGCAACCGGGCAGGCCGAGTGGTGCAGGACCGCGTGGGCGACGCCGCCGAGCTGGAGACCGTAGTGGCCCTCGCGGCGCCGGGCTCCCACGACGAGCAGGTCGGCGTCGGCCGAGGCGTCGAGCAGTACCCGGCGGGCGTGGCCCTCGACGGTGCGCCGGTGGACGTCGGCGTCGGCCGGGACGTCCTGCAGGGCCGCTTCCAGCTCCTCCACGGCCCGTTCCTTGTGCAGCCGGGCGGGTTCGCCGGCCATCAGGGGGTGGTCGGTGGTCTCGTGCGCGGGGCAGCGCCAGGCTCGTACGGCCTCCAGCGGCACGCCACGGCGTTGCGCCTCCTCCACGGCGAAGCGCACCGCCGCTGCGTCCGCCGGCTTCTCACCGACGCCCAGGACAATGCGGCGCGCCCCGGGGCGGACCCGGTTGTCGTGACTGCCGCGCAGCACGATCACCGGGCAGTGCGCGTGGCCGGCCACCGTGACACTGACCGACCCGAGAAGCGCCTCGGCCAAACTGCTGCGGCCACGCGAGCCCAGGACCATCGCGGAGGCGGTACGGCTCTCCCGCACCAGCGCGTACTCCGGTTCCTCGGGCAGTACGTCGGTGGTGACCTTCACGTCGGGCCGGCGGCTGTGCGCACGGCGCGCGGCGGTCGCGACGATGTCTTCCGCTGTCACCTGTTCCTCGGGCTTGCCGAGGTCCTGCGCGAGGGAGGTGCCCTCGTACCGCTCCCACAGCGAGGCGTACACCAGCCGTAGTGACGCCCCGCGCAGGGCGGCCTCGTCGACCGCCCAGTCGACGGCCTGCATGCTGGGCTCCGAGCCGTCGACACCGACGACGATCGGGAGGTCCATTGTCCTCACCGTCCCGCGCCGAGGTCGAAGACGACCCGGGCCTTGATCTCGCCGCGCAGCACCGCGTCGATCGACTCGTTCACGGAGGCGAGCGGACGGGTCTCGTAGATGACCTTCGTACGGCCGGCCGCGTGGAGTTGGAAGACCTCGGCGAGGTCCTGTCGCGTGCCGACGATGGAGCCGATCACCGAGGTGCCGTTCAGGACAGTGTCGAAGATGGGGACCTGGATGATGCCGTGTGCGGGCAGGGCCACCATGACGAGCTTTCCGCCGCGCCGCAGACCGGAGTTGACGGCCTCGAACGCGGTCGGGTTCACTGCGAGGGCGATCGCCGCGTGGGCACCGCCGTGCCTCTTCAGCTCCTTACCGACGTCCTGCTTGCGGGCGTCAATGACGATGTCGGCGCCGAGCTCGGTGGCGAGCTGGAGCTTGTCGTCGGTGACGTCGATCGCGGCGACCGTAGCTCCGGCGATCTTGGCGTACTGCAGGGCGAGGTGACCCAGGCCGCCGACGCCGGAGATCGCGACCAGCTGCGCGGGCTTGACGTCGGCGACCTTCAGGGCCTTGTAGGTGGTGGCGCCGGCGCAGGTCAGCGGGGCGGCCTCGAAGGCGGTGACGCCCTCGGGCACGGGCTGGGCGAAGTCGCCCCAGGCCAGCATCTTCTCGGCGTATCCGCCGTCGCAGCCGTACCCGGTGTTGATCTGCTGCTCGCACAACGTCTCCCAGCCGGACAGGCAGTGCTCGCACCGCCCGCACGCCCGGCCCAGCCACGGCACGGCAACCCGCTGACCGACGCTCAGATGCGTGACGCCCTCACCGAGCTTCTCGACGAGGCCGACGCCCTCGTGGCCCGGGACGAAAGGCGGGGTGGGCTTGACGGGCCAGTCACCGTGCGCGGCATGGATGTCGGTGTGGCACAGCCCGGAGGCCTCGACGCGGACGCGGACCTGGCCGGGACCGGGCTCGGGGTCGGGGCGCTCCTCGATGACCAGGGGCTCGCCGAAGGCTCGTACGACTGCTGCCTTCATGGTCTCTTCTCTCTTTCTGCAGTGGCGCGTCAGTCGTGTGCGACGACGGCGACGGGGGCGGTGGCGTGGTGCAGGACGGCGTGGGTGACGGTGCCGATGTGGGCGCCTACGGAAGAGCGGCGCATGCGCCGGCCGACGACGACCAGGGAGGCCTCCTGGGAGGCGTCGATCAGGAGGTTGGACGGGCTGCCGTAGCGGGACTCCGCGACGACCTCGACGTCGGGGAACTTCTGCCGCCAGGGGCGCAGTTCCTCGGTCAGGACGGTGGAGTCGATCTCCGCCAGCTCCCGCTGGACCGCGGCCTCCAGGGCCATGCCGTAGGCGTAGTAGGGCGGCGGGTTCCAGCCGTGCACGACGCGCAGCGGCACGTTCCGGCGCGTGGCGGCGTCGAAGGCGAACCCGATCAGCGTCTCGTCGGGGCTGCTGACGTCCAGTCCGAGGACGACGGGACGGAAGGGGGCGTCGGTGGACGGGATGCCGGCCTCGTCCATCTCGTGCTCGTCGGTGGCCTGCTCTCCGGCGCGGACCAGGACGACTGGCCGCTCGGTGGACGCCACGACCGCGCGGCCGACCGAGCCGACCAGGAAGCCGCGGAGCCCGCCCAGGCCGCGCGAGCCGAGGACGAGCAGTTCGGCGTCCTGCGCCGCGCGGGCCAGGGCCTCGGCGGGCCGTCCGGTGACGTGTTCGGTGGTCACCTCGACGCCGGGGTGGCGCAGCCGCAGCCCTTCGGCGGCCTCGCGCGGCACCCTCTCGGTCCAGTGCTGGTGGGTCTCGGCGCCCAGCAGCGGGGCCTGGTCCATGGGCTCCGGTACCGGTTCCCAGACCTGGACGAGCCTCACGGGTAGTCCGCGCAGCTTCGCCTCGCGGGCAGCCCATTCGGCGGCAGCCCGGCTCTCGGGCGAGCCGTCGAGACCTACGGTGATGGTGCGGGGCATGATCTCCACCTCTCTGAATCGGGGACCCGAAGGGACCCGATTCCAGCGTCGTGTTCAGGGGGTCTTTCGGGGCAGGGGCCACTGGTCCTTCAGCGGGACCGATGGACCCTGGCGCGACGGGTCCCAGGGCGAGGGGCTGTCGCGCCGTGAGGTTTTCAGCGCAGCCAGGTGTGGTCGCGGACGATCGGGAGCCGCGCCCACAGCCGGCCCAGGCCCCAGGTGGCACCCGCGCCCGCGGTCGCCACGGCGATCAGCGCCACCGCGTAGATGACGTGGTAGTCGGCGAAGGGATTTGTCGACATGCTCGGCGACCCGTCCGACAGGTGCTTGGCCGGCGGCCACTCGGCGATCCACATGAACGCCATCATCGCCGTGCCCGCCACCGCCGCCGGCCGCAACGCCACACCGGCTATGACGGCCACGCCGATGCCGAGCAGGCCCAGCATGAACAGCCAGTCCGCCCAGGCGGCACCGGCCCACGAGTGGAACGTCGACTCCATCGGCCCGGCGGCAACGGAACCGAGGAAGCCCCTCGTCGGCGACCCGCCGTCGATCCAGCCCTTGCCGGACGCGGTCGCGTAGCCTAAGCCGAAAGTCTTGTCCAGGAACGCCCACAGGAAGACGAAACCGGTGAGCAGACGCAGGGACGCCAGGGCGCAGGCCCCCACGGAGTGGGTGTCGGTGCGTGCCGACACGGCGATCGCGGAGCCGGTGCGGTTCCTGCGGAAGGACGGGTGGAAGCCCGGGCTCCGGTGAGGGTGCTCGTGCACGGCCATGGCGGTGATCCCTTCGGGGATGTCTGGTCGTTGTCCTGACGCTCCTCACTCTTGTCGCTGACGCCACACGCCGCCGGAGGCCGAAGGTCTGCGGCCGTTGGGCTGAAGGTCCCTTTCTACGGGGCCTGTTGGGGCGAACGCGTTGCGCACGGTACGCGTGGGACCCTGGGCGTGCTCGTCGTCCACGCCGCCGTGCGGATGATCGACCTCGCGGGCTTCCGCCGCCTGGCGTCCTTCCGCCGCCGCGAACTGCTGCTCGCGCTCGGCTGCCTGGCCGGGGTGCTCGCCCTGGACATCCTGTACGGCGTGATCGTGGTCGTGGGCCTGTCGGTGGCCGAGTTGCTGACCCGGGTGGCGCGACCGCACGACGCGGTGGAGGGGCTGGTGCCCGGGGTGGCGGGCATGCACGACGTGGACGACTACCCGCAGGCCCGTACGATCCCCGGTCTGCTGGTCCACCGCTACGACTCGCCGCTGTTCTTCGCCAACGCGGAGGACTTCCGGAGCCGTGCGCTGGCCGCGGTCGCCCAACAGACCGATCCCGTCCACTGGTTCGTCCTCAACACCGAGGCGAACGTGGAGGTCGACCTCACCGCCCTCGACGCGGTCCACGAACTGCGCCGCGAACTGAGCGGCCGCGGCATCGTGTTCGCCCTCGCCCGGGTCAAGCAGGACCTGCCGGACGGCCTGGAGGAGTACGGTCTCGCGGGCTCGGTCGGGACGGATCTCATCTTCCCGACGCTGCCGACGGCGGTTGCCGCCTACCGTCGGCTGCTCGAGGCCCGGCCCGGCTGACTCCGGTCGCAGGTCAGCCGCCCGTGGGGTTCGGACGGATCAGCGTGCCCGACCTGCCGTGAATGATCTCGTACGCCGCGTCCAGAGCACCGATCGCGGCCAGGCCTCCGGTGCGCTCGACGAACCGGGCCGCCGCCTCGGCCTTGGGCCCCATGGAGCCGTCGGGGAAGCCGCCGCGTCGCAGGTCGTCGGGTGTCGCGTCGAGAACGGGCCGCTGGTCGGGTGTCCCGTAGCCCTCGTACACGTTGGGTACGTCGGTCAGGATGAGCAGGAAGTCCGCCTTCAGGTCCTCGGCGAGCAGGGCCGCGGTGAGGTCCTTGTCGATGACGGCTTCCACCCCGGTCAGTGCTCCGGTGTCGCGGTCGGCGGTGACGGGGACGCCCCCGCCGCCGGCGCAGACCACGAGCGTGCCGCTGCCCAGCAGGTCGTGGATCGTGTCGGTTTCCACGATGTGTTCGGGCACTGGGGAGGGCACGACCCGGCGCCAGCCGCCCGTGTCCTGTGCGATGTGCCAGCCGCGCTTACGGGCGAGGGACTTCGCCACGTCCCGGTCGTAGAGCTGGCCGACGAACTTCGTGGGCCGTTCGAAGGCGGGGTCGTCGGTCCGCACGACGGTGTGGGTGACAAGGGTGGCGATCCGGCGCCCGGGCAGGACATCGTGCAAGGTGCAGGCCAGCAGAGAGCCGATCATGCCCTGGGTCTGCGCGCCGAGCAGATGCAGCGGGTAGGGGGCGCTGAGCGCGGGGTCGGCCGCGCTCTCCATGGCGAGCAGGCCGATCTGCGGGCCGTTGCCGTGAGTGATGACGAGCTCGTGTTCGTGGGCGAGGGCGGCCAGGGCGGTGGCGACCCGGTCGATGTTGTTCTGCTGGACCTCCGCGTCGGGGCGTTCGCCGCGGTGCAGCAGGGCGTTGCCGCCGAGGGCGACGACGATGCGCATGGTTCAGTCCTCCAGGGTGGCGACGAGCACGGCCTTGATGGTGTGCAGCCGGTTCTCCGCCTGGTCGAAGACGATCGAGGCGGGCGAGGTGAAGACGTCGTCGGTGACTTCCAGCCCGTCCAGGCCGTAGGAGTCGAAGAGGTCTTGGCCCAGGTGGGTGCTGCGGTCGTGCAGGGACGGCAGGCAGTGCATGAACTTCACGTCCGGGTTGCCGGTGAGGGCGAGCGTCTTGTCGTTGACTTGGTACGGGAGCAGCAGTTCGATCCGTTCGCGCCAGGTGTCGGCGGGCTCGCCCATGGAGACCCAGACGTCGGTGTGCAGGAAGTCGGCGCCGCGTACGGCGGTCTCGACGTCTTCGGTGAGCGTGATGCGGGCTCCGCTGCGCTCGGCGAGGGCCCGGCAGGAGGACACCAGGGCGGGGTCGGGCCAGAGCGCGGCGGGGGCGGCGATGCGTACGTCCATGCCGAGCAGGGCTCCCATCGACAGCAGGGAGTTGCCCATGTTGTTGCGGGCGTCGCCCAGGTAGCAGTAGACGATGTCCTGAAGCGGCTTGGCGCTGTGCTCGTGCATGGTGAGGACGTCGCACAGACTCTGGGTGGGGTGCACGGTGTCGGTCAGGCCGTTGTAGACGGGCACGCCGGAGTGGGTGGCGAGTTGGGTGACGAGGGACTGGGCGGAGCCCCGGTACTCGATGGCGTCGAACATCCGGCCGAGGACGCGGGCGGTGTCGGCGATGGATTCCTTCTGGCCGATGTGAGTGTCGCGGGGGCCGAGGTAGGTGGTGGCGGCGCCCTGGTCGGCGGCAGCGACCTCGAAGGCGCAACGGGTACGGGTGGAGGTCTTCTCGAAGATCAAGGCGAGGTGCCGACCGGTCAGCCGGGGCCGTTCGGTGCCGGCGCGCTTGGCTGCCTTCAACTCGGCGGCGAGGTCGAGGAGGTGGTGGATCTCGGTGGGGGTGAAGTCGAGTTCGCTCAGGTAGGAGCGGCCTCGCAGGTCGACGGTCATGGTGTTGTTCTCCTTGCTGGGTCAGGCGGCCGGGTCGCGTTCGATGGGGCAGCTCATGCAGCGAGGGCCGCCGCGGCCGCGGCCGAGTTCGGCGCCGGCGATGGTGACGATCTCGATGCCCTGCTTGCGCAGGTAGGTATTGGTGGTGACGTTGCGCTCGTAGCCGACGACGACGCCGGGGGCGAGGGCGAGGAAGTTGCTGCCGTCGTCCCACTGCTCGCGCTCGGCGCCCCGGATGTCCTGCGGTGCGGACAACATGCGGACCTTGTCCAGGTCGAGGGCCTCGGCAAGGGCGGTCGCCAGGTCGGAGTTCGCCGCGACGTCGAAGCCGGTCTCCCGGGTATCGCTGGGACGCAGGGTCCACGAGCGCAGGGAGTCGGCCAGGCCCGGGTAGATGGTGAAGGCGTCGCGGTCGACCATGGTCAGCACCGTGTCCAGGTGCATGTAGGCGCGGGCGGCAGGAAGCTGGACGGCGATCAGGCGGTTCGCGGTGCCGGTGGCGAAGAGCCGGCGGGCGAGGTTCTCCACGGCCTGGGCGGTAGTGCGCTCCCCCATGCCGACCATGACGGCACCGTTGCCGAGGACGTGCACGTCGCCGCCCTCCAGGGTGCCCACCTCTCCGGCGAGGAGCGGTTCGGTCGCGGCTGAGGCGAACATCGGGTGGAAGCGGTAGATGACCTCGGCATGCAGGCTCTCGCGCCGCCGGGCGGTCTTGGCCATCGGGTTGACCGACAACCGGTCGTACATCCAGCAGGAGTTGTCGCGCGGGAAGAGGTGGTTGGGCAGCGGTGCGAGCGCGAAGTCGTCCGCGTCGAACGCGTTCCAGACCAGGCTGTGCGGGGTGGCGAGCGGCAGGTCGCTCTTGAGGAGCCCGCCGATGAGGTATCCGGCGAGGGTCTCCCCATCGAGTCCGGCGCACAGCTCGCGCACCGGGTCGAGCAGGGCCGGGCCGACAGTGGCCGCAGTGACCACCCGGTCGAGCAGCCAGTCGCGGGCGTCGGGGATGTCAAGGGTCTGGGCCAGCAGGTCGGCGAAGTAGTGCACGCGGGCGCCGTGATCGCGCAGCACCTGGGCGAAGGCGTCGTGTTCCTCGCGGGCGCGCTTGGCCCACAGGATGTCGTCGAAGAGCAGGGCGTCGACGTTGCGCGGGGTGAGGCGGGAGAGTTCAAGGCCGGGGCGGTGCAGGATCACCTGGCGCAGGCGGCCGACTTCGGAGTCGACGTGGAACGTGTTCATGGTGGGCTTCCTCAGTGGTGGGGTGTGGTCAGTCGTGGTGGGGTGTGGTCAGTCGTGGTGGCGGAGGATGTTCCGCTGCCGGAGCCCGTCGGTGGGGCCGGGGCGCGGTCCGCGGGAGGGCCGCTGGGCCGGTGCCGACGTCTCGGGTGCCCGCTGCTCGTCCTCGGCCCGGGGGCCGGGGATCACCGCTTCGGTGCCGCCGTACACGCCCTGGCCCCGCTTCAGCCACACGTAGACCGGCAGGCCGAGCAGCAGCACGAACAGCCCGTAGTAGACGGTCTGGTAGCCGCTTCCCTGGATCGACCAGTACGAGAAGGCGAGTGCCAGCGCGACGACGGTGACGTCCCGGGCCAGCCGCCGCGGAGTGAGGCTCTCGCGCCCGCGCACCAGCAGCCAGTACAGCTGGGCGGCGGCGGAGAACAGGTACGGGATCACGGCGGTGAGCACGCTCAGCAGCACGATCTTGGTGAAGACGTCCTCGAAGCGCGTGTAGCTGAACACGGTGATCAGCGAGGCCAGCACGGTCGAGGCGACGATACCGAAGACAGGGACGTCGTTCTCGCCGCGCAGCCTGGCGAACGCGCGGGGGAAGAGTCCGTCGCGGGCTGCGGCGTACGGCATCTCGGCGCACAGCATGGTCCAGCCGTTGAGAGCGCCGATGCCGGAAATGATCGCGGCGACAGCCACGATGTCACCGGCCCAGGTGCCACCGAAGATGTTGTTCGCGGCGTCGGTGAACGGCGCGGTCGAGTCAACCAACGTGCCGTGCGAGACGGTGCCGAAGACCGCGAGGGTACCCAGAATGTAGATCACGGCGCAGATGAGCGTGCCGTACACGGTGGCACGCGGCACGTTCCGCCCGGGCTCCCTCACTCGGCCGGCGACCACCGAGGCGGCCTCCAGACCGAGGTAGCTGAACAGCGCGATGGCGGCCGCGGCCGAGATCGCACCCAGCGCCGACTGCCCGCTGGCGTTGAAGGCGCCGAAGTTGTGGGAGTCGATGAACAACAGTCCGACGGTGGCCATGAAGATCAGCGGAACGAACTTCACCACGGTCGTGATCATCTGGAACGCGCCCATGTTCCGGACACCGGTGAGGTTGATCGCGGCGGGAATCCAGAGCCCGATCAGCGCGATCAGCACCGAGCCCCCGGTCCTGTGCCCGGTGTTGACGAACACCTCGACGTAGCCGACCCACGCCACCACGATCGCTGCGTTACCGGCCCACGCGGTGATCCAGTAGGACCAGGCGTTGAGGAACCCGGCGAACTCGCCGAAGGCCTCGCGGGCGTAGACGTAAGGCCCGCCGCTCGCGGGAACACGCTTCGACAACGCCCCGAAGGTCAGGGCCAGCGCGAGCGCGCCGAGGGTCACGACGACGAACGCGACGAGGGAGATCGGCCCGTACGGGGCGAGGGCGGAGGGGAGGGCAAAGACTCCTGTGCCGATGATGCTGCCGATCACGAGCGCGGAGGCGGCGGGAAGGCCGAGCGCCGCTGTGGGCGCCCTCCCCTTTCCGTCTCCTGTGGTTCGGGGCATGGTCGTACTCCTTACGCAGGTCGCTACACGGGTGGGTCGATCCGTGAACGATCTTTCCGCGTCGGCACCGGGCACGGTCAGTGGCCACACGTCCCGTTGACGGCCCGATGGTCCCGGTGCTGGAGGCCCGCCCAGCCCAAGCGGAGAGCGGATCCGCGGAGCGCCCCCTAGCCTTCCTCTACGGGCGCCCGCCAGGTCAGCGTGGTGCCGCCGCCGTCGGCCGGGCTGGACAACTCCAGCGTTCCGCCCAGTTGTTGGGCCCGTTCGGCCATGTTGCGCAGACCGCTGCGTCGGCCGCCGGGCGGGATACCCACGCCGTTGTCGGACACCGTGAGCCGCACCTCGCGCCCGTCGGTCTCGAGTCCGACATCGGCCCGATCGGCGCGCGCATGCCGGGCGATGTTGGTCAGGGACTCGGAGAGGACGGCCACCACGTGGTCGGCGATCTCCTTCGGCACGTCCGTGTCGAGCAGGCCCTCCATGCGCACGCTCGGGGCGAAGCCCAGCACCGGCGCGGCCTCGCCGACCGCCCGCACCACGCGGGCCCGCAGGCCGGCGCCGGCGGCGCCGTCGTCGCGCGACCGCAGACCGAAGATCGTCGACCTGATGATCTTGATCGTCTCGTCCAGGTCGCCCACCGCTCGCAGCACGCGCTCCGAGGCCTCCGTGTGCTCGATGAAACGGCCGGCGCTCTGCAGCGTCATACCGGTGGCGAACAACCGCTGGATGGCCAGGTCGTGCAGGTCCCGGGCGATGCGGTCCCGGTCCTGGAGCACCGCGATCTGCTCTGCGTCCCTGCGCCGTTCCGCCAGCTCCATGGCGACCGCGGCCTGCGCGGCGAACCCCTGCAGCGGCTCGGTCTCCTTCTCGGAGAACACCGTCTGGCCCTCCGCTCGGACCAGCAGCACCACGCCTCGCACACCGTCGCCGGAGCCAATGGGAACAGCCACGGCCGGTCCCATCCCGGTGAAGCGCGGCGCGATGGCGGAATCCTCCAGTGAGACCCCTGTCTCACCGCGCTCGGCGCGGGAGACGTCCGGGTTGGTGACCGGCACGGCGCCGGCGAAGGCCTGTCCGATCAGCTTGTCGTTCCTGGGCACGACGAGCCCGCGATGTGCCTCCGCCTCGCGTCCGATGGCCAGTTCGACCATCAGCGCGTCGGTGTCCTCCATGGGCACCGCGACCACCGCGAGGGCCGCGGAGGTGATCTCCCGGGCCCGTTCGGCGATCAGCCCGAGGACCTCCCCGCGGTCACTGCCGGACATCAGACTGTGGGTGATCTCGGCGCTCGCCTGCAGCCAGCGTTCGCGCAGCCGGGACTCCTCGTACAGGCGGGCGTTGTCGATGGCCACGCCGGCCGCCACGGCCAGCGTGGACAGGACCGACTCGTCGTCCTCGTCGAACTGTGCTCCGCCGCGCTTCTCGGTCAGGTACAGGTTGCCGAATACCTGGTCGCGCACGCGGATCGGTACACCGAGAAACGTGTTCATCGGCGGGTGGTGTGCCGGGAAGCCGTACGAAACGGGATGCGCGGAGAGCTTGGGCAGCCGCAGCGGCTCGGGGTGCCGGATCAGCTCGCCCAGGATGCCATGGCCCTCCGGGTAGGGACCGATTCGGGCGATCTGCTCCTCGCTCACACCGACCGTGAGGAACTCCGACAGCCGCGTGCCGTCCGGGCCGATCACGCCCAGGGCCGCGTACTCCGCCTCGACCAGGACCGCCGCGGCCTCCACGATGCTGCGCAGCGCCTGCTCCAGGTCCAGCTCGCGGCCGACCGAGAGCACCGCCTCCAGCAGGCTGTGCACCCGGTCCCGGGTGCCACGGGCCGCGTCCAGGCGGGCCTGCAGCTCCTCCAGCAGCTCATCCAGCCGCAACTGCGGCAGCCGGACCCGGGCACCCTCGGGGCCTCGCGCCAGCAATTATTCCAAAGCCCCTCACCCTGCCGACGGCCGATCATTCTAGTCGAGGCCACGTTATCGGCCCGCGGCAGACGGCGGTATGAGATCAGACTCACTGCCGGGGCGGAAGGCATGCCAGGCGGTGCGGGCAGCGGCGATTACAGGTCCTTCCGGCCCCGGGACTTCAGCGCCCTTCCTGCCTCTGCCGGCCCTGGACCTGGGTGGCTATGACCGCGGCCTGGACACGGCGCTCCACGCCGAGCTTGGCGAGCAGGCGGGAGATGTGGTTCTTCACCGTCTTCTCGGCGAGGTACAGCCGCTGGCCGATCTGGCGGTTGGTGAGGCCCTCGCCGATCAGGGCGAGGATCTCCCGCTCCCGCTCGGTAAGACCGGGCAGGGCGTCCGGCTCTTCTTCCTGCTGCTGCCCGTCCCGAAGACGGGCCATCAGCCTGGTAGTGGCGCTCGGATCCAGCAGGGACTGGCCGCGGGCCACGGTGCGTACTGCGGACACCAGGTCTGATCCTTGGATCTGCTTCAGAACGTATCCGGACGCGCCCGCCATGATCGAGTCCAGCAGCGCCTCCTCGTCGTCGAAGGAGGTCAGCATCAGGCAGGCCAGCTCCGGCATACGCGAGCGCAGCTCCCGGCACACGGTCACGCCGTCACCGTCGGGCAGCCGGACGTCCAGGACCGCCACCTGCGGGCGCAGTGCGGGGACGCGCACCAGGGCCTGCTCCACGGTGCCGGCCTCGCCGATCACATCGATGTCCGGCTCGTCGTTCAGCAGGTCGCGCACTCCACGTCGTACCACCTCGTGGTCGTCCAGCAGGAAAACCCGGATCGGGCTGTCGGGGCCGGGCTGCTTGCTGTCCGCCATCAATTTCTCCCTGGTTCCGCGTTACTCGTCGATGTCCACTTGGACCGTATCGGTCTCCGTACCGGGATCTTTTCCGGATCCGGGCCGAAGGGCCAGGGCCGGTCGGCCCTGTTTCCACAGAGTCTCCCGCAGCCAGAAGCAGTGGTGCCGTGCGGGGACGAACTGGCGGGCCGGACACGTCCACGTCGAGGACCACGCCCCCCTGGCGGCTCCCGGCAGCCGGTCGGACCCACACTGCCGAAGGGCGAGTCCGGCGGCCCTGTAGGGGGAGGCCCTATGGCCCCGTTCCTGGGGCCTGACGGCCCTGGGCCCACGCCGGTCCTCGCAGAAGTCTGAAGCCGCTGCCCAACGATCGAAGGAGCGAAGCAGATGACTGCGAAGGACACCGGCACCCACGTCACCTCCACCGTCGCAGTACAGGTGCGAGCGGAAGGCGATGTGGACGAAGAGGCACTCGCGTACGTTCGGACCAAGGTCGACACGGCCCTCAACCGGCCCGGAGTTCCAGACGTCAGCGGCAAGGTGAGGATCGCGAAGGCAGCGGCGCACCACGTCGAGCAGCCCTGGTCTGCCGGGGCCGAGCTCGTCGTGGGGAACACTCTTGTGGTCGTGCACGCCCAGGAGGCGACGGCACATGAACTGGCGGACCGGCTGCAGGACCGCCTCCGTAGCCAGATGACTCGGGTCCTGCACCGCAAGGAGGCGGCCCGCAGGTCGGCCACTCCCCCACCGTGGCGTGGTGGCCAGGCCATCAGCGGGCGGGATTAGAGTCTCCCGGCCCTCCGGTGCGAGGCGGGTCGGTCCTCCACCAGGTACGTCTGGGCCCTGCACCGCGGCGCAGGGTGGCTGCGAGGCTGAAGGGGCGGCGAGGCGGCCGGCAGGTGCCTCGAGGGAGAGGCACTGCACCCAGCGGGGAGCAAGGCCTGCCCGCCTCCCGCTCGCACCGTGAAGGAGGGAAGCACCATGAAGACGCGCACCGTCGGCGAAGTCATGACCAGCGAGGTCGTCTGCGCAAGCCGGCAGACGCCGTTGGACGACGTGGTGCGGTTGCTGGATCGGCACCGTATCCGCGCACTGCCGGTCGTCGACCACGATGACAAGGTGGTCGGGGTGGTCTCCGGCGCCGATCTCGCGCACGGCTCTGTGGTCACGACCGCGGGAGAGCTGATGACGACCCCGGCGGTCACCATCCATCCGGAGCAACGTGTTTCGGATGCCGCACGGCTGATGGAACGTCAGGACGTCGACCGTCTGCCCGTGGTGGATGAGGAGGACCGCCTCATCGGTATCGCCACCCGCCGCGACCTGTTGCGGGTCTTCCTGCGTACGGACGAGGAGATCCGTCAGCAGGTGGTGGAGGAGGTCCTGGTCAGCGCGCTGGGCCTGCCACCCGGCGCCGTCGCCGTTTCCGTCCGGGACGGCATGGTCATGCTGGAGGGACGCCTCCACCACCGTAGTGACGTCCCTCTGGCCGTTCGGTCGACCTGGCGTTTGGAAGGTGTCGTCGGTGTGGTCAGCAGGCTCGGGTTTGACATCGACGACTGCCGCCCTGCGCAGCCGGCCGCGCCTGAATCATCCTGAACCGGCCACCCGAGCGGCGCGGGTCACGCCGCGATGAACCCTAGGGCCGACCCCTTGTCCGAACGCTCCCAGCCTGTCCGAAGCGGTACCGGTCAGCCCCCGGAAGGGACCATCGGCACCTGGGAGTGGGGGCGAGGCAGGGCGAGAGTGAAGACGGGAGCGGCACCGGTCCCTCGCGGCGCCGCTCCCGTCCGCACGCCGCCAGCCCCATGGCGGCTCTCGTCAACGGAGGCGCATCCCATGACCCGTCACGACGCCGGAACCGAGGCAACGGCCACCGCCGGCGCGCCGTCCGACGTCGCCATCGCCGTGGGCCAACTGCGCGGACCTGCCCCCTGCGCTGGCCGCCGACAGCGCCTTCGACGCGCTCACCCACGCCATCGAGGCGTACGTGTCCGTGTACGCCAACGACTTCACCCACGGCCTCGCCCTGCACGCGATCCGCCTGATCTTCGGCAACATCGAGGCGGCGGTGAACGACCGCACGGGCCGCCCCGACGCGCGGGAGAAGATGCACAACGCGGGCACCATCGCGGGCCTTCGGCAACGCCTTCCTCGGCATCGTCCACGCCATGTCGCACACCCTCGGCGCCGCCTTCCACATCGCACACGGGCACACCAACGCCGTCCTGCTGCCGCACGTCATCCGCTACAACGGCACCGTTCCGACCAAGCTGACGGGCTGGCCCAAGTACGAGAACTACCGGGCTCCGGAACGCTTCCAGGACATCGCCCGCGCCCTCGGCCTGCCCGCCGCCACCCCGCAGGAGGGCGTGGAGTCGCTGGTCTGCGCGGTGGAGCGGCTGCGCAACGCCGTGGGCATCGAGCCGTCCTTCCAGGCCCTCGGCATCGACGAGCGATCCTTCCTCGACGCACTGCCCCAGCAGGCCCTGAACGCCTACGAGGACCAGTGCGCGCCCGCCAACCCGCGGATGCCCATGCTCGACGACATGCAGGACATCATGCGCACCGCCTACTACTGGGGTGGGCAGGCTACTGGGGTGGGCAGGGCCGGCCGGACGAGGGCCGAACGGCCCTGGTATGAGGAGCTCCGGTGCGGTTCCAATGACCTGATCGAGCCTGCCCGTGGGGCCCACTTCACCCGGGGTGCACGGACAGGCAGCCGTCCACGCCTCGACTCGAAGGGACGACTTACATGCCGTAGCGGCGCGCCCCGGCCGTCACCACGGCGACCGGCCACGCGACAGCATCCGCGCAGGGGCCGAAGACACACCACAGTGAGCAACGAAACCGTACGGAAGCCTGCCATGACCATCGACCACACCCAGCCCCTTCCTGCCGGACCGCGCCGGAGCGTCGAGCTCGACAGCGACGAAGCCTTGCGGCTGCTGGGCAGCGTGTCCTTCGGGAGGATCGTCTTCACTCGTCACGCGCTGCCGACCATCCGCCCAGTGAACCACGTCTTGGACAACGGCGACATCGTCATCCGCACTCACGAGGGCGCGGCGCTGACCTCGCGCGCGCAGCAGGCCGACGGCCAGGGCGTGGTCGTCGCCTACGAGGCCGACGCCATCGACCCGGACATGCACCTCGGTTGGAGCGTGATGGTCACCGGTTACGCCCACCTGGTGACCGAGCCGGGTGAACTGGCCCGCTACCGCGCACTGCTCAACCCCTGGGTGAACCAGACCATGGACTATGCGGTCCGTATCCGCCCGGACTTGATCACCGGCATCCGACTCACCGCCGCGAACACCTGATCACGGTCACGAACCGCCGAAGACCAGCCGTATGGCTCCTCACCGCGTAGGCAGCTCATGCCGGCGCATCGGCGACCACACGCTCGTCGACATTCCTCCCAGAACTCGCCGAACTCGGCCGCCCGGTATGGCCGAGTCCGAACGCGAGTACATCCGGGAGAAGTGCCTCGAAGGCCAAGACGCCGCCCGGGAGCGGCCGGCACGGCGGATGCCCCAAGGTCTTCGACTGCATGATCGCCTACGCCTGCCCCGATCGGTCGGCTCACAGCGCCCGCAGACCGTGCTCTCGGAACTGTTCGCGCACCCGTTCCGTCAGCTCCGGATCGGGAACAGGGGTGTCGCGGAGCGGGAAGTCGATGCCAAGGGCGTCGTATTTGTGGGCGCCGAGTTTGTGGAACGGCAGAACGTCCACCCGGTCGACATTGCCCAGGCCGGCCAGGAAGGCGCCGAGGCCGTCCACGGCGGATGGGTCGTCGGTCCAGCCGGGAACGAGGACGTAGCGGATGTACACGGGGATGCCCAGCCCGTCCAGGCGGGTCGCGAAACTGAGCGTGGGGGCGAGGGCGCCGCCGGTCAGTCGTCGGTAGGTGCCGATGTCGAAGGACTTGATGTCGAGCAGCACCAGGTCGGTGTCGGCGAGCAGCGCGTCGTCGGCGCGGGCTCCCAGGAGGCCGGAGGTGTCCAGCGCTGTGTGCAGACCCAGCTCCTTGCAACGGCGGAGCACAGCGCCGGTGAAGCCGGGCTGGAGCAGCGGCTCGCCACCCGTGATGGTCACTCCCCCGCCCGCTGTGGTGATGAACGCCCGGTACTTCGCGATCTCCGCCATCACCTCGTCGACGGTGGCCTCCCGTCCGTCCCGCATGTGCCAGGTGTCGGGGTTGGCGCAGTACAGGCAGCGCAGCGGGCAGCCGCTGACGAACAGCACGAACCGGGTCCCGGGACCGTCCACGCCGGTGGACAGGTCCCAGGAGTGCACCCGGCCGGCGAGCTGCCCTGCCGCCGGGACCGCATGGCCTGTCACCGGCTTCGCCGCGGTGTTCACAGCGATCCGTGGAAGGTGCGGCTGATCACGTCGAGCTGCTGCTCGCGCGTCAGGCGGACGAAGTTGACGGCGTACCCGGAGACTCGGATCGTCAGCTCCGGGTACTTCTCCGGGTGTTCCATGGCGTCCTCGAGCGTCGCCCGGTTCAGGACGTTGACGTTCATATGGAAACCACCGAAGGCCATGTACCCGTCGAGGATGCCGACCAGGTTGCCGGCCCGCTCCGTGGGATTGTGGCCGAGCCCCTCGGGGGTGATGGTCGTGGTCAGCGATATCCCGTCGCGCGCCTCCTCGTACGGCAGCTTCGCCACCGACAGCGCCGATGCGACCACCCCGTGCCGGTCCCGACCGTTCATCGGGTTGGCGCCGGGCGCGAAGGGCTGTCCGGCGCGCCGGCCGTCGGGCGTGTTGCCGGTGTGCTTGCCGTAGACCACGTTCGAGGTGATCGTCAGCACCGACTGGGTGTGCTCGGCACCCCGGTAGGCGGGGTGCTGGCGCACCTTGGCCATGAAGGACTCCACCAGGTCGACGGCGAACCCGTCGGCGCGGTCGTCGTTGTTGCCGTACGCCGGGAACTCGCCCTCGGTCCCGTAGTCCACGGCGAGCCCGGTCTCGTCCCGAATCACCTTCACCCGGCCGTACTTGACAGCGGACAAGCTGTCGACGGCCACCGAAAGCCCCGCGATCCCGCACGCCATGAAGCGGTGCACGGGGTAGTCGTGCAGCGCCATCTCGATGCGCTCGTAGGCGTACTTGTCGTGCATGTAGTGGATGACGTTGAGCGCGTCGACGTACGTCTGCGCCAGCCAGTCCAGCATCCGGTCGTACGCCGCCGACAGCTCGTCGTAGTCCAGGTACTCGCCGGTCAGTGCGGGCATCTCGGGTGCGACCTGCTCGCCGGTCACCTCGTCCCGGCCGCCGTTGATCGCGTACAGCAGCGCCTTGGCGAGGTTGACCCGGGCGCCGAAGAACTGCATCTGCTTGCCGACCGCCATGGCGGACACACAGCAGGCGATCGCGGTGTCGTCGCCCGTACGGGGGCGCATGAGATCGTCGGACTCGTACTGAATGGAGCTGGTGTCGATCGAACCCTGGGCGCAGAACCGCTTGAATCCCTCCGGCAGCTGCGGCGACCACAACACCGTGAGATTCGGCTCCGGGGCCGGCCCGAGGTTGTAGAGGGTCTGCAGGAAGCGGAAGGAGGTACGGGTGACCAGCGGGCGGCCGTCGGCGCCGATGCCTCCGATGGACTCCGTCACCCAGGTTGGGTCGCCGGAGAACAGCGCGTCGTACTCGGGCGTGCGCAGGAACCGCACGATCCGCAGCTTGATCACGAAGTCGTCGATCAGCTCCTGGGCCCGGGTCTCGTCGATGGTCCCCTCGTCCAGGTCACGCTGAAGGTAGACGTCAAGGAACGTCGACGTGCGGCCCAGTGACATCGCGGCGCCGTTCTGCTCCTTCACCGCGGCCAGGAAGCCGAGGTAGAGCCACTGCACGGCCTCGCGGGCGGTGGCGGCGGGACGGGAGACGTTGCAGCCGTACGAGGCGGCCATCCGCGTCAGCTCGCCCAGCGCACGGATCTGTTCGGCCAGCTCCTCCCGGTCACGGATCACGTCCGGGGTGGAGGGCTGTACGTCCAGCAGGGCCCGCTCCACGCGCTTGGCCTGGATCAGCCGGTCGGTGCCGTACAGCGCCACGCGCCGGTAGTCGCCGATGATCCGGCCGCGGCCGTAGGCGTCGGGCAGCCCGGTGATGATCCCGGCCTTGCGCGCGGCCCGCATCTCGGGGGTGTAGGCGTCGAAAACGCCGTCGTTGTGGGTCTTGCGGTAGGTGCCGAAGACCTTGGTGACGAAGGGGTCGGGCTCGTAGCCGTACGCCTTCAGGCCGTTCTCCACCATGCGCAGGCCGCCGCCCGGCATGATCGCCCGCTTCAGCGGGGCGTCGGTCTGCAGCCCGGCGATCAGCTCGCGGTCCTGGTCGATGTACCCGGGGGCGTGCGAGGTGATCGTGGAAGGGATGGCGGTGTCCACGTCAAGGATGCCCTTGCGCCGCTCCTCGGGGAACAAGGCACTGACCTTCCGCCAGACGGCGAGTGTGCGCTCAGTCGGGCCGGCCAGGAACTCGGAACCGCCTTCATACGGCATGTAGTTGGCCTGAATGAAGTCACGCACGTCGACCGATCCGCGCCAGCGCCGGCCGGCGAAACCGCGCCAGGCCTCGGCGGGAGCATCCACGTCTGCGCGGGTTGCCACGGTCATCACTGCCTCCGCATCGTTCGCGACACCGCTCACGGAGGATCCCGTGGGCGGCTCCGCTGTCGATGCTTGTCTGTCATCGCTGCCCCGCACAGGGCCTGCGGGAACCCGTTGCCGCGCTGTCCGGCCCCTCTCGATGGGGCCGATCGGTCCGTGGCGCGGGCGACGACACCGGTGCTCAGGCGGAGAGGCGCACGCCGTACATCGTGCGGCCGCGGACGAGTTCACGCCCGGTGACAAGTTCCGGCTCAATACGCACGAAGACCTCCTCGGGCGAGGGAGCCCAGGAACGAGGGCCTGCCCGGTCCAGGCGGTTCATCTCGGCCTGGTCGGTCACGACAGCCGCCCGGCCGGTGAGGACGACACTCCATCCGGAGTGCGCCGCTGCATCGACCGCGTCCGCCTCGAAGGCGACGACCGCGCCGCCGACCGCGCGGGCCGGCTCCGAGTCCGCCGAGATGCGCAGCAGCACCGCTCCGTCGCTGTCCAGGGCGAAGTTGACGGGCAGGACCGCGGGCAGGGCCTGGCGCGTGTAGACGATCCGGCCGACGGGCGCCGTCGCCAGCAGGCTCAGGCACTCCTGACGACCGAGTTCGCGGAATCCATCGTTCGGGTACATGAGTCAGTCCGTCTTTCGCCCGGTGGAGGGAATTACGCTCCATGCTGAGCCCACCGGCAGCCACGGGTGAGGGGCCACCGGTCCCACCCTCGCCGGAGAGCGGCCCGAGGAAGCGTGGCGGCAAAGGGGGGCCGACCGGCCCTTCCGGCGCGCCCATCGGTCCGTATTTCTTCCATGGCCGAAACCCTCATCAGGTCCGCGCCCCCACACCGAACGTACCGTCGGCGGGACGACCGTCCTGGAGCTGCGCGGCGAGATCGACATCCTCACGGCACCTCCCCTAATGGCGCGCCTCGACAACCTGACGGCCGCCGTCCACCCCGACCTCGTGGTGGACCTTCGCGCCGTGTCCTTCATCGACTGCGCCGGGCTACGGCTGCTGTGTCGGGCTCGGAACCGGGTCCTGGAACGGCATGGCCGGCTGCGGCTCGTCACGGACAGCGGCTGCTTCCTGCGGATACTGAGCGGAGCCGGCCTGGACGGCGTCTTCGAGATCTACGACCGCCTGCCCGAAGCCCTCGCGCCCACGCCCGGCAGGAGCCTCTCTTGCGCAGCGGGCTGACGAGCGAGACCAGCGCTTGCATCCCGAAACCTTGGCTGGTTCGCGTGACTGCGTGACCCTGCAGGCCCCCGCAACCCAAGCGATCTCGGGACCCGACCGGGACCGATGCTGAGTACTTGCTGACCTGGGTCCCGAAAGCATCGCTCTGACCTGCGCAAATGTCCAGATGCTAGATCTTGGACTTGAACGATGTACGCATCATGGAGGTACTCCCGGGCTAGGCTCCCTGCCTGCGTTTTTGCAGGTCAAGGGCGGTTTCCTTACCCTACAACCAGTCGCATGTCCGGTCAGCTCTCCCCGGGTTTTTGAGGACTGATGCTGAACACGGTTCGCCGTCGGCGCCCTCGGCCCTGGCGTCGTTCGGGCAGCACTGCTGTCCCTATCCGTCGAACTGGGGGGAGCGGCTGAGGAGCTATCACCAGGCGCCCAGGACGCTTACCTTGATGGTGACGATGCAGTGCGTCGCCGGCTCAGCTCACTGCGACGCCGTAGGGGCTGGCGCCGAGGGTGACAGTGGCGACCACCTTTTGGGATGTCGGGTCGATGACCGTGAGGGTGCCCGCTCCCTGGTTCGTGACGTAGACAGCGCGGCTGGTGACTTCCACGTTGAACGGGTCGGTGCCGGGAGGGCCCAGGGAGATGGTTGCCGAGACGCGGTGGTTGCCGGTGTCGATCACGGATACGTTGCCCGGGCCGAGATCGGCGGAGTAGGCGAAGCGGCCGTCGGGCCCAATAGCCACGTCAAAGGGGCCCTCGCCGACCTGCACGGCAGTCGCCTTGCCGGTACGGGTTGCGACGGCAAGGACCTGCCGTCCCACTTCGTCGGCAACGTAGGCCGACTCGCCGTCCGGGGTGAGGGCTACGCCCACCGGGGAGCGCCCCGCGGGAAGTTTCCGGGCGACCCGGCGCGTGCGGGTGTCGATGACCGACAGGTTGCCCGACCCTGCGTTCGCCACGTAGGCCCTGCCACCGTCGCGACTGAACGCCACGTTCACCGGAGATTTTCCGACCGGGATGGTCGCGGCCACCCGGCTGGTTCGGGTGTCGATCACCGAGACGGTGTTGGACCTGCCGTTGGTGACGTAGAGGGATTTGCCATCGGGACTGAGGCCGACACCGGTGGGGCTCTTCCCGACCGGCACGGTTGTGACGATCTTGTTGTTCCGGGTGTCGAGGACCGAGACCCGGGCAGAGCCACTGTTGGCGATGTACACGTGCTTGCCGTCCTTGGCGACCGCGACACCTTCGGGCGCCACGCCGGCCGGCACGGTTGCGACGACCTTGTAGGTCCGGGCGTCGATCACCGAGAGTGTGTTGTCCTGCTGGTTCGTGACATACACGCGGCCACTGGCGCCGGCAACGGGCGCGGTCGGCGCAGTCGGCGCAGGAGCCGATTCCTTTTTGGCCGAGGGGCTGGGCGTACAGGAGATCAACAGGATCCCCATGCCCGCGGCGAGTGCCGACCGGAGCGTCCTGCCGGGTCGCCGGCGGCCGCTGCCGGCTCGGGTCCGCAGGGCAGAGAACATCTCGCCTCCTGTGCGCATTGCGATGGTTCGGTCCGGGACCGGGCGACATCCCGCCGACGGCTGCCCGGCAGCGGGATCGGATCAGGTCAGGAGCCGGCGGGCGTAGTAGTCCTTCTCGTCCTGGACGCCAGGAAGTGCGAAGAAATAGCCCCCGCCCCGTGGGCTGATGAACGGCACCAGTGCTTCGCCTTCCAGCCGGGTCTGCATGGCGATGTAGGAGTTGAGTTCTTGCTGGAAGCAGACGAACGCATGCCCCATGTCAAGTTCCGGCAGGTTGGGGCTCCGGTCGTAGTCGTAACTGCGACGCAGAATGGTGCTGGTTGCCGCGGTCTGCGGAGTCTGGGGATTGGCAAGGCGGATGTGAGAGTTCAGCGGGGTGATCAGGCCCTGCGGATCGTTGGTGTAGATGGGGTCGAAAAGCTCCGGGACGTTCTCGCCCACTGCGTACATGGGGGCGCCGCTCGCCTTGCGGCGGCCGAAGATCCGCTCTTGTTGGGCAACGGGCACCTTCTGCCATGCCTCGATAAAGAAATGCACGATACGCACCACGTGGTACGTGCCACCCGCGGCCCAGGCCGGTTCGGCGCTCTTCGGCTGGACCCAGACCACCTCATTCATCTGGGCGTCGTCGGAGACGGATGGGTTGGAGATGCCGTCCTTGAAGCCGAACCAGTCGCGCCGGACACCGACCGGACGCTCCGGATTGCGCTGGCCGTCGATGCGCCAGCGCAGCTTCATCGCGGACCTGGTGTGGGTCAGGATGTCGATCAGTGCGTGCACCGTCGTGTCGCGGTGATCGGCGCAGATCTGGATCAGCAGGTCCCCCTGGCTCAGCGCGGGGTCCAGGTCGTCATGGCGGAAGGGAGTCATCTTGACGAGCTGGACCGGCTTGCGCGCGCTGAGTCCGTAACGGTCGTCGAAGAGGGATGCGCCCACTCCGACGGTCATGGTGAGACCGTCCGCCACGACCGTGGGTCCCAGGATGCCGTTGTCCGTCGGCGGTGCGGTCGGGGGCGCCTTCGGTGGTCTGCCGCCCGCCGTGAGGAAACGGGCTCGCGAGGTCAGCGTGCGGAACAGGTCGGTGAGTTTTGCTCGGTTGGAGGCGGTCACGTCGAACGAGACGAAAATCGCGTCCTGCTGGGGCAGAGTGGCGATGCCTGCCTGGTGATAGCCGTGGAAGGGGATCTCACGAGATGTCGGTCCCGTCTTGGGAACAGCCACTGTGTCGGCGAGCGCCGCACCGCTGCCCAAGGCGACACCGCCCGCCGCTCCGGCCAGGCCCGCGGCAGCACCGTGAAGAAACGACCGCCGGGCAAACGCACTCGCCGGACACCCTTCGCCGCTCCACCCTTCATCCAGGGTCGCGAACATCTCGTCAGTCATCGTTCCCCTCAGACAGGAGCCAGGTGGCAAGCCGTACGGCTTCGCCGCGATCGGATTCCGTGAGTCGGCCCGCCCAGCAGGGCACGCCCGTAGACGGCAGTTCCCAACCAGCGGCTGAAGAACCGCCAGCCGCACGGCCGCCCATAAAACGGAATATATGCGACATCCCTGCTCGCGCCACTGGGAAGTGTGGCGCAAGGTAAGGGGTTTGGATCGCGTGCGGCGGCATCGACCGTGCCCGTGTGCTGTCACTGTGAGGCTGGCGGCACGGCGGCTTCCCGGCGACCGGATCGCAGACCGTCGGCGGTCCCGGGGGAGCTCCCCCGGACGGCCGACGGGCAGACCGGTGACTTCCGGAAACAGCCCAGGCGCGCCCGCAGGGCGGCTTGAGCTCCTTGAGGCGGGCCGGCAGGCCGTTGACGAAGGCTGGCGACTCGTCCGTGGAGAGTTCTTTGGCGCGCTGCACTGTCTCGTCCGGGACGGCGACGTCCGGCACCGAAGGATCCGGGCAGAGCTCCGTTTCAAGCTCAGGTGATCAGGGAGCGCAGTTCGCCAGGTGGCCCGGCACATGCGCTACGCCCAAGCCGGCCCACTGTCTGACGCGTCATCGGATGGTGTGGTCCGAGCAGCCGGGGCCGGCGATCCGTTCGTAGCCGGAACCGTGGACCAGGACGAGCAGGATGTGTTCGAACACGGTGGGGTCGGGAATCCGGCGGCGGTGGCAGCCGAGCCCGTGGCCGGGATCGAACGCCTCGCGCACCGGCAGGAGCGTCGCGAACTGCTCCCACCCCTCTGGCCGCGAGCGCCGGCCCCGCACGGAAGGCGCGCCGCCTCGGCAGGGGCGGTTCGACCCGAGTTCGCCGGGCGCGGCGCCCGGTGCAGCAATCGCTTTCCGTCAATCCGTGTCGCACCGTCCGGCAGGTGACGCCAGGCGTGCTTCACCTCGCCATCGAGCGGGGCGAGACGTCGCCCGACGACTTATGGACCGTCACGATCGGCGTGGGCACCACGGAGTACGAGGTCCAAGCGCTCAGGCAGCGGGTGCGCGACGCCGGCTTCGTGCCGCGCCGCGACCCGATGGCGGGACCCGACCCGAGCGGCCCGGCCGACAGGCCCCTCGGCTGTCTGGTGCGCGTCGGGCGCTACGCCGACCAGACGTCCGCGAACGCAGCCCGCGCACAGGTCGCCGCCAAAGGCCTGCCCGCCTCCGTCCGGAACACCGGTGAGGACGGGCATCCCACGACCGGCCCGTGGTCGGTGGACGTACTGGAGATCGACCCCGCGAAGTTCCGCGGCAGGCTCGCCTCCGAGCTGGGCACCGGCATCGTCCCGGGCCGCCAGACAGTAACGGCCTCCCTCGCGGTAGGGAGTGGATCAGCGAGTGGCGTCATGCGGCTTCGATGGCACGGCGGAGGACGGAGTCGACGCGGAGCGTCGGTGACCGACGACAACGCCGCAAGCGGAGTCGCAGGGCGTCGGGAGCCCACTCCCTACCGCGGGGTAGGCCGTAAGTTCGATCGTGCGGCGCACGGGCGCCCTGGCCGGTGTGAACGCGGGATTCTTCGTCCTGCCCAGCGGCAGCAGCACGACGCCCGGCCCCTGGTTCGCCGGCACCGAAGGCGACCCGGCCGGCATCTCCATCGTCCGCGGGGACCTCGTGTCCGAGGCGGTGACCGGCCGGCCCGCGTTCGTACTGCCGACCGATTCCGGCAAGGGCACCGCCATCCGACCGCTGGCCACGCGCCTCACGGCGCGTGCCGGGAACGGGTCGGTCCGCGAGGTCACCGGCCTCAACCGGCAGTCGGGGCTGATCGTCAACTGCGGCGGCACCGGCGACGCGCCCCCCTCGCCCACCCGGCCCACGATTACACCTGCGGCAACCCCGACGAACTCCTCGCCATCACCCCGGCGTTCGGCCCAGCGGCCCCGGCAGGCGACGGCTACCAGGCGGCGCTGGACCACACCGGCCGCGTGACGACGGTCCAGGAGGTCCGAGGCGGCGCGCCGCCCGAGCACGGCACGCTGCTGCAGGGCACCGGCACGGGCGCGGACTGGCTGCGGGACCAAGCGCCCGTGGGCGCGCCGCTCGTGCTGCACGAGTCCGTCGTCGACACCAGGACCGGCACACCGCTGGCCCTGTCGCGGCGCACCTCGTTCCGGGGTGTACCCTCCTCGACGTCCTACGGACCGCCACGTCGGACCGGGCCGGGCGGCCCCGGCCCAGCCTCACCCCAACCGGAAGCGCCGGACGGAACGGCTCCTGACAGTGCTGTGATCGCGCGGTTCGCCGGGGTGCGAGTCATGCCGCGTCAGCGAGGGAACATCCGCGGTCGGGATCCACGACCAGCCGACCAGGACCTCCACGAGCGTGGCCGACGACGCCGTCGTGACAGCGCTCGCCGCCGTCAGCGACGCGGTGAGAGAGCTGGAAACCGTGCAGCAACGGCAAGCCACCGAAGAAGCAGCCTTCGACACCGTCTGGTGCGGCGAGTGACGAGGTCAAGGCCGGATGGTGAGCCGAGTCCGTACCGCCGAGCCCCTCAGTCGCTCAGTGGTGAACCGCAGATGATGTGCTCATGGAACCGAATCTCGAACTCATGCCGACGACACATGACGTCAACGCGCGCACCCCAAAAAATGATTCACCCGCCACGTCCATTTTTGCCGTTCGTTTGTCATGCATGAGCGTATAAAAGCCTTCACGGAAAGGTGACGATCATCGACAGGCGGACGTTTTCCAAGATTCTCGCCGTAGGGACAGCCGGAGCCTCTCTGTCGGCGCTCACGGCAACATCGGCCTCGGCACCCGACCGGGAAGAGCCGATGGCGCACCTCATGGGCAAGCCGGGGAACACGTCCTTCGGCTCACTGAAGCAGATCAATGCCGGGGTCCTGAACATTGGATACGCCGAGGCCGGTCCCGCCAAGGGTCCCGCGGTCATCCTCTTGCACGGCTGGCCCTACGACATTCACAGTTATGTCGACGTGGCGCCTTTGCTGGCCGCGCGGGGCTATCGGGTGATCGTCCCGTATCTGCGCGGCCATGGCCCGACGCGCTTCCTCTCGAGCAAGACGTTCCTGAATGCTCAGCAGTCGGTGTTTGCTCTCGACCTCATCGCGCTGATGGATGCGCTGAAGATCAGCAAGGCGATCCTCGCCGGCTTCGACTGGGGAGCACGGACGGCTGACATCATCGCGGCGCTCTGGCCCGAACGCTGCAAGGCGCTGGTATCGGTGAGCGGCTATCTGATCACCAACCGCGAAAGCAACAAGAAGCCGCTGCCGCCGGAGGCCGAGTGGGCGTGGTGGTATCAGTACTATTTCGCCACAGAAAGGGGCCGGCTCGGCCTTGCGAAGTACACGCATGATTTCGCAAAACTGATCTGGAAGAACGTCTCCCCGACGTGGCGTTTCGATGACGCAACGTTCGAACGCACTGCGGCGGCCTTCGATAATCCGGACTGGGTCCCCATCGTGATCCACAACCATCGCTGGCGACTGGGCCTGGCCAAGGGCGACCCCCGATACGACCGTCTCGAAGAACGACTTGCCCAGAGCCCCGTCATCTCGCTGCCCACGATCACCCTTGACGGCGAGTTGGATCCCTTCACTCCTCCCGGGGACGGCACCAGTTATCGCAGCCACTTCACCGGCCCATACGCCCACCGGACCCTGAAGGGCATCGGCCACAACGTGCCGCAGGAAGCCCCGAAAGACTTCGCCGAAACGGTCGTCGAAGTCGACGGTTTTTGATCGCACCACCTGGAGTGACCGCCTCGCCTCACCGCTGAACCGCAGCGTGTCAGCCGTTCGTACCAAAACCTACGAGCCATTCGCAGGAGTTCCGGGCGCAGACGGATCAGTCGATCGTTGAGGGCAACGGACCGTGTCGTCGCGCATCACGAAGGAGCGCGTCGGCCGGGATCAGCTCCGTGGTGATCGCGCCGTGGCCGGAGCCCGTCAGACGCTCCTGGTACGACGCGCGTGAGGTCTCAGCCGCCCATCGTCCGGTCCGGCGCATGCGCGCAGATCACGGATCGGTGCGGGGAACCCACATCATTGCCCTGACGGAACCCTCGAGTTGCGCGATGTGATGTGCAACCTCCTGCTGCCACCCCATGCCTTTGAGGCTGTCACTGGCTTACGCAAGTCGAGTTCGACTCAAGTGGTGCCGATTTTGTGATCGTGACACGCTTCGCACTGACGCAGCCATCTGCTATTCCGGCGAGGCGTTCCCCGGTCGGAAATTGCTGATGCGGCCATCCCTCAACACCGTCATCTCTGACTCGCCGGCGCAGAGGCGAAGGAGGTACCTTGCCCACCGCGATCGTCCGCGTTCTCCGGACACCCGAACTGCGCAATAAGTTGCTCTTCACGCTCGGCATGATCCTCCTGTTCCGCCTCGGGGCACACATCCCGATCCCCGGGGTGGACTACGGGAACGTCCAGACCTGCGTCAATGCAGCACAGGCCGGCAACAGCCATCTACTCGGTCTGTTGAACCTGTTCAGCGGCGGGGCACTGCTACATATCGCAGTGTTCGCACTCGGCATCCTGCCGTACATCACAGCCAGCATCATTCTTCAATTGCTGACCGTCGCCATCCCGAAGTTGGAGGCGCTCAAAAGAGAGGGCTCAGCGGGGCAGGCGAAGATCACCCAGTACACCCGCTACCTCACGGTCGCGCTCGCCGTACTGCAGGGCACAGGCCTGGTCGCAACCGCCCGGAGCGGCGCCCTGTTCAGCGGCTGTCCAGTCGCCTCGGACATCGTGCCGGACAAGTCGATCTTCATGACCGCCACCATGGTGCTCACGATCGCCGCAGGGACAGCCTGCGTGATGTGGCTCGGCGAGCTGATCACGGACCGCGGTGTGGGCAACGGCATGTCGATCCTGGTATTCGTCTCGACCGCAGCCACTTTGCCCAGCACACTGTGGGCCATCAAACAGAACGGTAAGATCGCCGGCGGCTGGATCAACTTCGGCAGCGTTGTTGCCGTCGGATTCGTCATGGTGGGATTGGTCGTCTTCGTCGAGCAGGCCCAGCGTCGCATCCCGGTGCAGTACACAAAGCGGGTGATCGGCCGGAAATCCTACGGTCACGCATCCACATACATCCCACTAAAAGTTAACCAGGCGGGTGTAGTTCCGGTCATTTTCGCATCGTCGCTGCTGTACATTCCACAGCTCATTGCACAGTTCTCCAGTTCGACCTCCTGGTGGAAGTCGTGGATC
This sequence comes from Streptomyces sp. NPDC005151, assembly GCF_053599875.1. Classification (NCBI taxonomy): domain Bacteria; kingdom Bacillati; phylum Actinomycetota; class Actinomycetes; order Kitasatosporales; family Streptomycetaceae; genus Streptomyces; species Streptomyces sp. NPDC005151. Next base: position 61,710 of record NZ_JBSFYR010000042.1, read on the forward strand.
GAACGCAACTTCGTCAAGGGCGACGACCCCTACTACGTAATCACCTATTTCCTTTTGACGGTCTTCTTCGCATTCTTTTACGTGTCGATCACGTTCAATCCAGAGGAAGTCGCGGATAACATGACGAAATATGGTGGCTTCATCCCAGGAATCCGAGCCGGCCGACCCACCGCCCATTATCTGGGCTATGTCCTCAACCGGATGACGTGGCCGGGAGCTCTTTACCTGGGGGCGATCGCACTGGTACCAACAGTTGCCTTTGCGAGTTATGGCGGTGCCAGCAGTCTCAGCGGAACAAGCATCCTCATCATCGTGGGCGTGGGTCTGGAAACGGTAAAGCAGATCAACAGCCAGCTCCAGCAGCACGATTACGAAGGCTTCCTCCGCTGATTCCCGGACTTCCTTTCCCGATTCCCGCATTTCAGGATGCATGGTCCCCATATCAAGGGCCCGGCTACGGCAGGCAGGCGTCACCACTCAAGCCAGTGAATAATCAGGACGACCAGGCCGATCTCGTAGAGCCAGAAGGGCAGTCACTGCTTCCTGCCCAGGGAGCTGTCGATTCTGGTTGCACCACCCGGTGATCTGCGGCATGGAGACACGCGAGTTCGCCACGCTGCTGGCCGACGTCGAGCAGTACATCCTCGACCACCCGCCCATCAGCCTGCACCACAAGCGAGCCCGGCACCGCACCTTGCGGCGCGGCTCGCTCTCGCTGTCCGACCGGCTGCTGGCAACCGTGATCCGACACCGCTGGAAGACACAAGTCAGGGCACTGACCGCACTGTTGGGCTCCCCCAGGGAGGCGGTCGGTGACGCGGTCCACGAGATCACCCCGGTCCTGGAAGGACTCGGCCGCTCCATCAAGCCCGCCCCGATCACCGCAGCCACCGCCCAGGACCTCGCGAACCTCATTGGATGGGACAGCCCCAAAACGATCAGTAATTAATCGACAGCTCCCTGGGGTGTTCAACTCGCGGTTCACCGACTGGTCGGCGAGAGCCCGAGCTCATACCGGGCCCGCCGCCATGACGAGGGCGCCGCCATCCCGGCCTGCGTCGCCAAGATCCACATGCGACCGGTCAGGAATGGAGAAGCGAAACCTGCACCCCGTCCGTAGCGTGAAACGCATGGACATCAAGCTTTCACAGTGCTTCATCGCCGTAAGCATTCAGAAGGAATGCGGCTGATCGGTGACGGTATGTGAGGCTGGCTGGTCAGGCCGCTTGCTCGATGGGGGGCATCCAGAGGTTGCCGGTGAAGGCGCGGTGGATGGCTTCGAAGGCGCTCAGGCCGTGTTTGCGGGCGGAGTCGAGGTAGGAGCGCACGCTGAGCCAGGCCGTCGCACCGTGTTCGGACTGGTGACAACCGGAGATCTTCAACTGGGTCTTGACCGGACGGAGCGCTCTTTCCCCGCAGTTGTTGGTGAAGGGCACGTGCCGGGGGTCGTCGGCGAACCGGAGCACGGCATGAGCCTGATCACGTAGCCGTTCCAGCAGGTTGCGGGCGGTGGACTGTTTTCGCCCCGTCGCACGTGGGTGCTGGGACAGCCCCACCGCAATGCCCCGGTGGAAGGCCTTCAAGTGCAGCAGCAGTGACTCGGGGGCGATCTCGCAGATCTCCCCGGACCGGACCCGCAGGGCCTGGGTATTCAGCCCGGCCAGCGCCCACCGGATCTGCCGGTGCCACTTCAGGTCGGGGAAGTCCTCCTCGGCGGCGGTCAGTTCACGGATCAGATGCGCCCCGCACAGTTGGTGCCGGCAGCGGGGGTATCCGGCATACAAGAAGAGCGAGTCGTGGACCAGCACACCCCGGTAGTGCGGAAGGACACCGCCCGCGTCCGCCCCGGCCCGCGAGCGTGGCGCGAGGTGGAGGAGGGTGAGGAAGTCGGTGCAGGCCACATGCAGCCATTGGCGGGTGGTGCCGATACGGGTGGTGGTCTCGTCCGCGTGCAGGACATGCCCCATCACCAGCAGAGCCCGGATCAGGTTCACCGAGTCATCGACCAGGCCGGCGGCCTCAGGGAGCAGGGAGGCCACCCAGCCGGTGGAGACCTCCGCACCCGTCACATCCTTGATCAGGTAGGCGGTCCGCTCGACGGGAATGTGCTGGAAGACCAGCAGGTAGACAGCCAGCGCCCGCAGGTTCGGGCCGTAGGACGACGGCGATCCGGCGACCGTTTCGGGCATGCCCGAGGCGGTGACGGTGCCGCAGGCACACCGGCAGCGATGCGCCCGGTGTTCGGTGACCGTGA
>NZ_JBSFYR010000043.1:0-49990 GCF_053599875.1 Streptomyces sp. NPDC005151
GTTGATAGGCCAGATGTGGAAGCCCGGCAACGGGTGGAGCTGACTGGTACTAATAGGCCGAGGGCTTGTCCTCAGTTGCTCGCGTCCACTGTGTTAGTTCTGAAATAACGAACGGCCGTGTTGTTGCCCGGTGTTGGTTAATTTCATAGTGTTTCGGTGGTCATTGCGTTAGGGAAACGCCCGGTTACATTCCGAACCCGGAAGCTAAGCCTTTCAGCGCCGATGGTACTGCAGGGGGGACCCTGTGGGAGAGTAGGACGCCGCCGAACAATTATTCCGGGAAAGCCCCGCACCTCTGGTGCGGGGCTTTTTTGCGTTCATGGACAGGTGACAACCACGGCTCCTCATGGTGAGTGCGTGGTGTGGTTGGCACGGAGTGTTGGATCAGAGCCGGCCGGCTCCCTTGAGGGCCAGGTAGGCATCGGCGAGAGCCGGGGCGAGATGGTCCGGGGTGGCGTCGACGACCACCACGCCATGGCGCTGGAGCTGCTCTGCAGTGCGCTGCCGCTGAGCTTGAGCCTGGGCCGCCGCTGCCGCCTCGTAGACCGCGTCCACCGTGCCCCGGGCCCCGGCCATCTGCTCGATGTGCGGATCGGCCACGGCAGCCACCAGCACCGTGTGGCGCTGAGCCAGCTGGGGGAGGACGGGGAGCAGACCCTCCTCGATGGGAGCCGCGTCCAGGCTGGTGAGGAGCACGAGCAGAGAGCGACGAGGGGCGCTTACCAGGGCAGCGGCGCTGAGTCCTCGGGCGTCCGTTTCCACCAGCTCAGGTTCGAGCGGTGCCATTGCAGTGACCATGGCCGACAGGACTTCACCCGCGGCGCGTCCCTGGACCTGGGCGCGGATGCGGCGGTCATACGCGAGCAGGTCCACACGGTCGCCGGCGCGTGTAGCGAGAGCGGTGAGGAGCAGCGTCGCGTCCATTGCAGCATCGAGGCGGGGCACATCACCGACTCGGCCTGCCGAGGTGCGGCCGGTATCAAGGACGATGAGGATGTGGCGGTCCCGCTCGGGGCGCCACGTACGGACTGCGACGGCCGATTGCCGTGCCGTTGCCCGCCAGTCGATGGAACGGGTGTCGTCGCCGGGGACATAGGCGCGGAGACTGTCGAACTCCGTGCCTTCGCCGCGGGTGAGGACGCTGGTGCGTCCGTCCAGTTCACGGAGCCTGGCGAGGCGGGACGGCAAGTGCTTGCGGCTGGTGAACGGCGGCAGTACGCGTACCGTCCACGGAACTTGATGACTTCCCTGCCGGGCTGCCAGGCCCAGTGGCCCGTACGAGCGTACGGTGATGCGTTCAGCTCGGCGGTCGCCGCGGCGAGTGGGCCGCAGGCGCGTGGTGAGGCGGCGGCGTTCACCTGCCGGGATGTCCAGCCTGTGGCGGGACGCCGCCTGTTCCGTACCTGTGAGCCAGCTGCTGGGCGGCCAGGCATCGCGGAGACGCGCGCGCAGGCGCCGACGCGATGCGTTGGTTACGGTCAGTTGCACTTCCGCACCATCGCCGAGTCGAACGGTTGTGTCACCGGATCGGGTGAACTGGAGCGTTCGCACTGGCGCGGCCAGGGCGTAGTCGCACAGAATTGCTAGAGAGAGCGGGGCATTGACCGCGAGCATGCCCGTCCAGCTCGGGGCAAGGATACCTACAGGGAGTGACCCCAAGGCGGCGAGCAGCGCTGTTCGTCCGGTGAGGGCCACGGTCACTGCCTCATCGGGGTACGGGGACGTGGGCGAGGATTGCGGTGATGACGGAGTCAGGGGTGACTCCTTCCATCTCCGCCTCGGGGCGCAGGTGGATGCGATGGCGGAGCGTGGGGAGTGCCAGGGCTTTCACGTCGTCCGGAATGACGTAGTCACGGCCGGTCAACCAGGCCCAGGCGCGGGCCGTGGAGAGCAAGGCGGTAGCACCTCGGGGGGAGACCCCGAGGGAGAGCGAGGGGGATTCACGCGTGGCACGACAGATATCGACGACATAGCCGGCGATCTCAGGGGAAACCATGGTCTTGGCGACCGCGGCGCGGGCGGATTCCAGGTCGGCAGGGCCTGCGACGGGGCGGACTCCTGCTGAGACCAGGTCGCGGGGGTTGAAGCCGTCGGCATGGCGGGTCAGGACATTGATCTCCTCGTCGCGGGACGGCAGTGGCACCGTCAGCTTGAGGAGGAAGCGATCCAGCTGGGCCTCGGGGAGGGGGTACGTGCCCTCGTATTCGACCGGATTCTGAGTGGCCGCAACCAGGAAGGGGTCCGGCAGGAGTCGGGGGGTTCCGTCGACGGTGACCTGGCGCTCCTCCATCGCTTCCAGGAGCGATGACTGCGTCTTCGGGGGAGTGCGGTTGATCTCGTCGGCCAGGAGGAGGTTGGTGAAGACCGGGCCTGGCTGGAAGGAGAACTCAGCTGTACGGGCGTCGTAGACCAGAGAGCCGGTGACGTCGCTCGGCATCAGGTCGGGGGTGAACTGGACGCGCTTGGTATCGAGCTCGAGTGAGGCGGCGAGGGCGCGGACCAGGAGGGTCTTGGCCACACCGGGAACGCCTTCCAGGAGGACGTGGCCTCGGCAGAGCAGCGCGACGACGAGGCCGGTGACGGCGGGGTCCTGGCCGACCACGGCCTTGGCGATCTCGGAGCGCAGGGCTTCCAGGGATGCGCGGGCTGCGTCGTCGTTCCCGACGGTCTCGGTTGTCCCGGCGGGCACTGGGGGCGGGGCGCTCATGAAGTGCGTACCTCTCTTTCGAGGGTGTCGAGTTGGTCTGCCAGTCGGACAAGGGCGGCGTCATCGGCCGGAGCCGTGCCGAACAGCACGGTGTCGAGGCCGCCTTCGATGGTGCTGAGGCGTGCGGAGACGGCGGGAAGGAGCACCGCGGGGGAGTGAGCATTGCGGGGTGAAACCCCGAGGAGCGGGGCGATGCGGGTGCGAGTGGCGGAGCGCAATGAGGAGGCAGCCCGGTCGCGGGCGTTCGTCTTGCGGTAGAGGCGGGCGCGGCCCTCGGTGGATTCGGAGGCGCGAATGGCCACGGGCAGCCGTTCGGTGACCAGGGGGCCCAGACGACGGGCGCGCCAGATGGCGGCGAGCACGGCGGCGACTGCGAGTTGCAGGGTTCCCCACAGCCAGCCCGACGGGATCAGGTCGGCGAAGCTGCGGTTGTTGTCGGCGTCGTCACGGCCTGTGCTGTCGTCACTGTCTCCGCCGTTCCCGGTGGCGGAGGGATCAGCGAGCGAGGGGAGATACCAGACCAGATGTGGGCGGGAGCCGAGAAGTTGCAGGGCCAGGGAGGCGTTGCCCTGGCTGTCGAGACGGCTGTTGTAGAGGAAGTCCGCGGAGCCGAGAACGGTGGTGTCGCCGGAGGCCTGCTCCTGGACCACGAGCAGGGTGGGGATACCCCCGCTGGGGTAGCAGGCGAGGGTTTCGAGGCCGTCCGCGGTGTAGCGGAAGCCGCCCGTGTCGGCGGTTCCCGCGCTGCGGGCTGCGGGCAGCAAGCACTGCGGTGCACGAGGGGCAACCGGTCCGGTGGACGTCGTGCGGACCCCGGGGGCCAGTGTGTCCACGGACGGGGGACCTGGCGCGAGGAGGACGGTGCGGCCGGCCGAGTCGGCGGTCGCGGCACGGAGCTCGCGCTGCTGGCCCGGTGCCAGCAGATCGGGGGTGGTGACGAGCAGGGTCGTGTCCGGGCCGACCGCGGTGGTGGCCTCCTCGAGTGTGGTGGCCACCCGTACGGAGACGCCGCGGTCCTTGAGGAGTTCGGCGACGGCCCGGCTTCCGTGCTGATCGGCGGAGCGGGGGTCGAGTCGCCCGTGCTGGGCACCGGAATGTGCAGTGGCCAGGACGATTCCGGCTGCTATGAGAAGGAGAAGAGCGAGCACCAGGCCTCGGGTGCGGGTCCAGACCTGGCGCGGGGTGGGGGAGACCGAGGTAGGGGGCGCGGTGGAGGTGGCAGTGGGCGCGGTCATTCGGCCGCTCCCTGGGCCGGGGCGGTCAGCAGGGGCTTGGCGTTTTCGAGGTCGAGGTCAAGGCCCCGCACCGTCAGATACGCCTGCCGGTCGGTGTTCCGGCCGCCGTACGTGATGGCGTCGAACTCCCGGGCGGCGGCGCGGAGGGGCAGCGCGTGCGTCGGCAGCGAGTGGCCTGCCTCGGTGGCGGCCTCGTCGGCGGTGCGGCCGGGGCGGGGGTCGAGCAGGGCGCGTTCCTCCAGCGAGCGGACGATGGCGCGCATGCGTTCCTGGACGGCCTCGTCCCAGCGGTGGGCGGCAGCGTGTGCCTCGGCGGCGGTCCGGTGTTCGGCGGCGCTGCGGGGGCTGTCGTCGAACAGGGCGTCGGTGGGGCGGGCGGTGCGTTGCGGGGTGCCCAGCCGCCACCAGAGGGCGGCGGCCAGACCGATGACGACCAGCACGAGGACGATCAGCCCGAGCGGTCCGCCGGGTGCGGTGTTCGAGGCTGCGGAGAAGAGATCGCCGAGCCACGCCCAGAGGCGGTCGAGACCCCGCTGGAGAAGGTTTGGGTCGTTCTCGTGGTACATCGGTTTGGACAGTTCGTGCCTCGCCGCCTCGCGGGCGGGCACGCGTGGAGTGTCCACCGGTATGTCGCTGCTCGCGTGGATCAGCAGTCGTGCTGTTGTCGCGCCCCCCGCCCCCGACACGGCATCAGCTCCTGGTGTCGTAGCCGGGCAGACCTGCGGCCCGGGCGAGTTCGAGGTCGAGTGCCTCGCGACGGATGCGCTGGTCCACGTAGAGCAGGGCCATCACACCGGCGGAGAGCGGGTAGGTGATCGTCGAGACGATCACCTCGCCGATGCCGGAGATGATCAGGAACGGCCAGCCGAAGTCGGTGGGCTTCCCGGTGAGGAACGCTCCCATCCCGTCGCCGTCCATGATCATCGCGATGATGCCGAACGGGATCGCGATGATCAGGGTCACGATGAGTGTCAGCAGCCAGGTGAGGATCAGAATGCCGAACGTCCGCCACCAGGCGCCCCGCACCAGTTTCGCGGAGCGGCGCATCGAGACGGTGATCGACTGCCGCTCCAGCATCAGTGCCGGCGAGGCGAGGCAGAAGCGGACCATCAGCCAGATGATGACGGCGGCGGCTGCCAGGAATCCGAGGAGGGCGAGAGCGACGCCGGCGGTGGAGCCGATCAGCACGCCCGGGAGCACGCCCATCGCCATGATGGCGGCGGTCATCAGGGTCAGGAGCAGGGTCAGGCCGAGCAGCTGAAGGAGGCGGGGTCGGGCCTCGGCCCACGCTTCGGAGAGTGTGACGGAACGGCCCACCACCGAGCGGCTGATCACGATGGTGAGCATGGAGGTGGTGAAGAGCGTCGCGATCAGGGTGACGAGCGTTGACGGCGCGCTGTAGATCAGGCTCGACTGCATGGAGTCGGCGGCCTGGCGGAGTGCCTCCGCGCCGGTTGCGTTCGGGTCGACCGAGGCCGGTTCCGGCAGCAGATAGCGCTGCACGAGGATGATCGTGACCTGGGCGATGACGGAGACGGTGAGGGTGATGCCGAGAACTGTGCGCCAGTGGGCGCGCATCGTGGACACCGCACCGTCGAGGATCTCTCCGACGCCGAGCGGGCGGAGCGGGATGACCCCGGGCTTCGCGGCAGCGGGCGGCTGAGCCCAGCCGACTGCCTGCGGCCTGCCGCCCCAGCCGGGGGCGGGGGCGGGTGGCGGTGCGCCGGGGCCGTTGCCGGAGGTGCCCGGTGGGGACCACTGCCCTGCCGGCGGTTGCATGGAAGACCAGTTTCCCGCAGGGCCGCTGCCGTCGATGGGCTCGGAAGGCCGGGGGACGCCCGCCTCCTGGCCGTCGGAGGGGGCGGATCCGGGCGAGGCCCAGCCCGGAGTGTCGTTCATTCTCGCTCCTTCACGGTCCTGTCCGCTCATCGGGGCGGCAGGTTGGCAGCCATCGTGCCACGCGTTGCTCCGGTACGGGCCGGGTGCCCCATCACCGTCTTACCTTCATTTGTGGGCGGCTCACCGTGCAGACTGGGCGGATGGCTGATCAGGACGCGCAATCGCCGGTGGGCATCGAGCCTCCCGCGCTTCCCTCCATCCGCTGGGCCGAGCCCCCGGAAGGCCCTGCAGTGGCGCTTCTCGACCAGACGCGGTTGCCCGCCGAGGAGGTCGAGCTGCTGTGTGCGGATGTTTCGGCGCTGGTGCGGGCCATTCAGACGCTGGCCGTGCGCGGGGCGCCGCTGCTGGGCATTTCGGGGGCCTACGGGGTCGCTCTGGCCGCGGCCCGGGGCGACGACATGGCAGAGGCTTCTGGGCTGTTGGAGCGGGCGCGGCCCACCGCGGTGAACCTCGGGTACGGGGTGCGGCGCGCGGCGCGGGCGTACTGGGCGGCGCTGGACAAGGGCGAGGATGCGCAGCGGGCTGCCGCGGTGGCCTTGGCGGAGGCCGAGGCGCTGCACCGGGAGGATGCCGAGGCCAGTCGGCGCATGGCGCAGTACGGGCTCGCGCTCCTCGAAGAGCTGCTGCCCGGCGGCGGGCATCAGCTTCTGACCCACTGCAATTCGGGGGCGCTCGTCTCGGGCGGTGAGGGCACGGCCTTTGCTGTGGCGCTCGGGGCGCACCGGGCGGGACAGCTGCGACGGCTCTGGGTGGACGAGACGCGACCGCTGCTTCAGGGGGCCCGGCTGACCGCGTACGAGGCGGCGCGCCACGGGATGGCGTACAGCTTGCTCACGGACAATGCGGCGGGTTCGCTGTTTGCCGCGGGGGAGGTGGATGCCGTACTCATCGGGGCCGATCGCATTGCTGCGGACGGGTCCGTGGCGAACAAGGTCGGGAGTTATCCGCTGGCGGTGCTTGCCAAATACCACCACGTGCCGTTCATTGTGGTGGCGCCGACCACGACCGTGGATCTGCAGACCCCGGACGGGGCATCGGTCATCGTGGAGCAGCGCCCCGGACGGGAAGTGACGGAGCTCACATCGCCCCGGATCGGGGCGGGTGGGGAAGCGGGCGGACTGCCTGTCGCACCGCTGGGAACCCAGGTGTACAACCCCGCATTTGACATCACGCCGCCGGAACTGATCACGGCGATCGTCACGGAGGAGGGTGCAGTTTCCCCGGTCACGGGGGTCGGACTGGCAGAGCTGTGTGCCAGATCATCGCAGGTAACGATTAGCTAATGGGATGATGTCGATTATGAAGGGACGCGTCCTTGTCGTCGACGACGACACTGCACTGGCCGAGATGCTCGGGATTGTGCTGCGTGGTGAAGGGTTCGAGCCGTCGTTCGTAGCGGACGGCGACAAGGCACTTGCCGCATTCCGAGAGGCCAAGCCGGACCTGGTCCTGCTCGATCTCATGCTGCCCGGACGGGACGGCATCGAGGTCTGCAGGTTGATCAGGGCCGAGTCGGGTGTGCCGATCGTCATGCTCACTGCCAAGAGCGACACCGTCGATGTGGTGGTGGGCCTGGAGTCAGGGGCCGACGACTACATCGTCAAGCCGTTCAAACCTAAGGAGTTGGTTGCCCGGATCAGGGCACGTCTGCGCAGGTCCGAGGAGCCGGCACCGGAACAGCTGACCATCGGGGACCTGGTCATCGATGTGGCCGGTCACTCGGTGAAGCGGGACGGGCAGTCGATCGCCCTGACCCCGCTGGAGTTCGACCTGCTGGTCGCGCTCGCCCGCAAGCCGTGGCAGGTCTTCACCCGTGAGGTGCTGCTCGAGCAGGTGTGGGGATACCGCCACGCCGCCGACACCCGGTTGGTGAATGTGCATGTCCAGCGGCTGCGTTCCAAGGTAGAGAAGGACCCGGAACGGCCGGAGATCGTGGTGACCGTCCGAGGCGTCGGTTACAAGGCCGGACCGAGCTGACATGTCCCTGGGTAGCACCGCCCCGAAGCCCGGGGAGCCGGGAGTCCGTACGGGGCGGGCTACCGGTTCCGGACACAGGACGTCCGCGTTCGGACGTCTTCTGCAGGGCGGCCGGTTGTTCCACGACCGGGCGCCCGGCGGTCCTGTGCCGCGACTGGTGATGCGCTGGGTGCGGCGTCCGCTGCTGCCCGCCGTCCGGCTGTGGCGGCGCAACCTGCAGCTGCGGGTCGTCGCGGGCACGCTGCTCATGTCTCTCGGTGTCGTGCTGCTGCTCGGCCTGGTCGTGATCGGGCAGGTCCGCAACGGCCTGCTCGACGCGAAGGGCAAGGCTGCCCAGACGCAGGCCGCCGGCGGTTTCGCGGCGGCTCAGGACAAGGCGAATGCTCCGCTCACCCCCGGTGAGCAGGGCGGTGACGCCGGGGACGGTGCGACCGCCAACAACTCGTGGCGGACGGAGCTCGTCGACCAGCTCGCCAGCGGCGGCAAGAACGCCTTCAACGTGGTGGCACTCAGCGCCGACGAGGGCAGCCGTGCGCCGCGCGGCTCGGGCAGTGTCGAAGCGGCCAGCATTCCGCAGAGCCTGCGGGAGGCGGTGGACAAGGGGCCCGGCGCGTTCCAGACGTACTCCCTGATCCGGTATGCGAACGGACAGGAGTCGCAGCCCGGGCTTGTCGTCGGCAAGCGTCTCTACGACATCGACCACAACCCGTACCAGCTCTACTACCTCTTCCCGCTGACGCAGGAGGAGAAGTCCCTGACCCTGGTCAAGGGCACGCTGGCGACCGCAGGACTGTTCGTGGTCGTGCTGCTCGGCGCCATCGCCTGGTTCGTGGTGCGGCAGGTCGTCACCCCCGTACGGATGGCTGCGGGGATCGCCGAGCGGCTCTCCGCGGGCAGGCTCCAGGAGCGCATGAAGGTCACCGGCGAGGACGACATCGCCCGGCTCGGTGAGGCCTTCAACAAGATGGCCCAGAACCTTCAGCTGAAGATCCAGCAGCTGGAGGAGCTCTCCCGGATGCAGCGACGCTTCGTCTCGGACGTCTCGCACGAGCTGCGGACGCCGCTCACGACCGTACGGATGGCCGCCGATGTCATCCATGAGGCACGCGTCGACTTCGATCCGGTGACCGCGCGCTCCGCGGAACTGCTCGGCGATCAGCTCGACCGGTTCGAGTCGCTGCTCTCCGATCTGCTGGAGATCAGCCGGTTCGATGCGGGGGCCGCGGCGCTGGAGGCCGAACCGATCGACTTGCGGCAGGTCGTCCGGCGCGTGATCGGCGGCGCCGCGCCGCTCGCCGACCGCAAGGGCACCCGGATCCGGGTGGTCGGCGACGAGCAGCCGGTGATCGCGGAGGCCGACGCGCGGCGGGTCGAGCGCGTGCTGCGCAATCTTGTCGTCAACGCCGTCGAGCACGGTGAGGGCCGGGACGTCGTGGTGCGGATGGGGGTGGCCGGAGGCGCGGTCGCCGTCGCCGTCCGGGACTACGGCGTGGGACTCAAGCCCGGCGAGGCGACCCGGGTCTTCAACCGGTTCTGGCGCGCCGACCCGGCGCGGGCACGGACGACCGGCGGCACCGGTCTCGGACTGTCGATCGCCGTCGAGGACGCCCGGCTGCACGGCGGCTGGCTGCAGGCATGGGGCGAGCCGGGCGGCGGTTCGCAGTTCCGGCTGACGCTGCCGCGTACGGCGGACGAGCCGCTGCGCGGCTCCCCGATACCGCTGGAGCCCGAGGACTCGCGACGCAACCGGGAGAACCGGGAGCGGCCCACGGACGTCGGTACGACCGGGAGCGAGCACCGGCTCACGGCGGTGCCGACCCAGCCGGGCAGCCCGGACCGTTCGCCGCTGCCCGTACCCGCGCGCGCCCCCGCGGCTCCCCGGACGGCGCCGGCGTCGGTGAATCCGGCAGCCCTGCCGGGCAACGGCGCCCGTGTGGTCGCCCGCCCCGCCGAGGACCGGCCGGGCGACACCATCGACTCTGCTGCGCAGGACCCGGAGCGGGAGGACACGACTCGTGGGCGCTGACCGTCGTGAGGGCGGCCGTGGACGTGCGGTGGGGATGGTCGCTCTGCTGGGATGCGGCGTCGTGCTGCTGTCCGCATGCGGCTCGATGCCCGTCACCGGGGACATCAAGGCGGTCGACGCCTCGCAGCCCGGCGACTCCCAGGTACAGGTGTACGCGGTGGCGCCCCGCGAAAACGCCACTCCGGATGAGGTGGTCGACGGCTTCCTGGAGTCCATGACCAGTGACGACCCCGGCTTCCGGACGACCCGGAAGTACCTGACGAAGGAGGCGTCGCGCACCTGGAAGCCGAGCGCGTTCACCACGGTGCTCTCCAAGGCGCCGAACCGGAGCGAGCGCCCGGTCCGCGACAGCGACCGCAGCAGTACGGAGCTCACCTTCACGCTGACCGGCGAGAAGGTGGCGGCGGTCGACGCGCAGAGCGCCTACCAGCCCGTCGCGCCCACGGGCTTCGACCGGAGCCTGCACCTGGTGCGGCAGAACGGCAGCAAGGAGTGGCGCATCGACCTCGTGCCGGACGGTCTGCTGCTCGGTCAGTCCGACTTCAAGCGGCTCTACCGCTCCGTCAACAAGTACTACTTCGCCACGGGGCCGGCGGCAGGTCAGTCGACGCTGGTCGCCGACTCTGTCTATGTGCGCAACCGGACGGATCCGATCACGGGGATGGACACCGTGACACAGACGGTCCGCAGTCTCGTCGAGGGACCGACCAACTGGCTGCAGCCGGTGGTCGACTCCCACTTCCCCACCGGTACGGTCCTGCGCAAGGGCGTCACCGCGCTGGCGCCCGACGACCGCAACGTACTGAAGGTTCCGCTCAACAAGAAGGCGGACGGCGTCGGGCAGCGCTCCTGCCGCATGATGGCCTCTCAGGTGCTGTACACCGTGCGCGATCTGACGTCCGCCCGGGTCGAGCAGGTCGAGCTGCAGCGGTCTGACGGTTCGTCGCTCTGTGTCCTGGGTTCGGACCAGGCGGAGGAGTTCGCTCCGGACGGTTCCTCGGGCGGCCCCGACAGCCAGTACTTCGTCGATGACAAGGGGCATGTCCAGCGCATCCCCGGGAGTAGCAGGGGCAGTGGTGATCCGGAGCCGGTGGCCGGCCCGCTCGGTGACGGACCGGTGCGGATGAGCACGGTCGGCGTGGCCCGCGACGAGCAGCTGGCGGCGGCGGTCTCGCAGAACAGCGCGTCTCTGTACGTCGCCTCCGTCGTTTCGGCGGGCGAGCTCCCCGCGTCCGCCGTGACCAGCAGGGCGAAGAAGCCGGAGGACCGGTTGTCGGCGCCCAGTTGGGACGGGCGGGGTGATCTCTGGGTGGCGGACCGGAATCCGGATGATCCCCAGCTGCTGCGGCTGGTCGGCGGTACGGGCCAGCCGTCGAACGTCACGGTGCCGGACCTGGGCGGCGCGCGGATCGAGGCGCTGCGGCTGTCGGCGGACGGTGTCCGGATCGCGCTGCTGCTGACCGAGGACGGCCACACCACGCTGAAGATCGGCCGAATCGAGCGCCAGGGGGATCCGGACACCCGGCAGGACGTCTCCGTCGTGGACCTGCGGAAGGCCGCGCCGCAGCTGGCGGACGTGACCGCGATGTCCTGGTCGGGCCGGAGCCGCCTCGTGGTGGTCGGCAAGGAGCAGGGCGGAGTGCAGCAGGTGCGCTATGTCCAGGCGGACGGTTCGGCACCGGCGTCGGGTGTGCTGCCCGGGGCGAATCAGGTGTCGTCGGTCGCGGCGGCGGACGACGAGCAGCTGCCGCTGATGGCGGACACCGAGGACGACGGGATAGTGAAGCTGTCGCCGGGGGACAACTGGCAGACGGTGCTCAAGGCGGGCTCGTCGCTGGTCTATCCGGGCTGAGCCCCGGTCCGGGGAGTCCCCGGACCAACGGTGCCGGGTGCCCGGGACCAACCCTGATCGCGTGGTGACGGGCGCTCCCTCCCGTTCGAGGCGGCTGCGTTTTCCACAGGGGTGGCCGGGTTCGTGCTGCGGGCGCACAGTGGAGTCATGCGGGGGTGGTGGCGGGAGATCGCCGGGCTGGTCCTGCCTGTGGCCTGCAGTGGCTGCGGCGGACCGCGGGCCGAGCTGTGCGAGGACTGCCGCGCGGCGCTTCACGGAGCGGTGCCGCGACGGGTGAGGCCCGCGCCGGAGCCGGCCGGACTGCCGGTGGTGCATGCCGCCGCGGCGTACGAGAACGCGGTACGGGCGACGCTCCTGGCCCACAAGGAGCGTGGCGTACTAGGACTGTCGCGGGAGCTCGGCAGGGCGCTGGCGGGTGCGGTAAGGGCCGGGACGGGGCAGGTGGGTGGTCGGCCGGGACCGCTGCTGCTCGTGCCGGTGCCGTCGGCGCGGCGGGCGGTGGCGGCGCGCGGGCACGATCCGACGCGCAGGATCGCGCTGTCGGCGGCGGGCGAGCTGCGGCGCGGTGGCGTGCGGGTGCAGGTGGCATCCGTACTGCGGCAACGGCGGCCGGTGGCCGATCAGTCGGGGCTCGGTGCCCGGCAGCGGCAGGAGAATCTGGCTGGTGCGCTGGAGGTGGTGGCCGGTGGTGAGCGGCTGCTTGCGACCGAACGGGTGGTGCTTGTGGACGACCTTTTGACGACCGGGGCCTCGCTGGCCGAGGCGGCACGCGCGCTCGACGCGGCGGGCCTGCGCGAAGACAAGGGTCCTGGAATGCGGCAGGCGGCCGTTGTTGCAGCATCTCCGTCCGCCTTCGAAATAAACCGGAACTGCCAATGAACTTTCATCGTTGCAGGTAGTGAGTGGGTGAAGAGCCCTGAACGGAGGTACGTGCGGGTAGCGGGTGCCGACATCCGGCCGGGCAGGCTATGTTCGGTGGTGAGGAATGGTGAATGCCGGACCTCGACGAATGCACCCCCAGGTTTCGGGCAGGTAACTCACCGGTAGCCCAGAAGCTGAAAAGTCGGTGGGGTGGAGACCTCCCGGACGGGGGAGGAGGAGGTCGAAGCCACCGAGTCCGCGGCTCCGGCGATCACCGGAGCCTGGTGCAAAAGGGAGATGCTCCGCCGCCGAGCGGAGCGATCCGGGAACGGAGTTCTGCGTGGACATCGTCGTCAAGGGCCGCAAGACCGAGGTGCCCGAGCGGTTCCGCAAGCACGTGGCCGAGAAGCTGAAGCTGGACAAGATCCAGAAGTTCGACGGCAAGGTGATCAGCCTCGACGTCGAGGTGTCCAAGGAGCCAAACCCCCGTCAGGCCGACCGTTCCGACCGGGTGGAGATCACGCTTCGCTCGCGGGGACCGGTCATTCGTGCGGAAGCGGCCGCAGCCGACCCCTACGCAGCGCTGGACCTGGCCACCGGGAAGCTGGAGGCGCGGCTGCGCAAGCAGCACGACAAGCGCTACAGCCGCCGGGGCAACGGCCGGATTCCCGCTGCCGAAGTCGCCGAGACCGTGCCGGGTGCGGCGTCGTTCAACAGCGAGGGTGACCTTGCCGGCGAGGGCGCGGCACAGTCCGTACCCACCACCAGGATCGGCTCGCTCGAGGTGCAGGGCGAAGGGCCGCTGGTGATGCGCGAGAAGACGCACGTCGCGGCACCGATGCTGCTCGATCAGGCGCTCTACGAGATGGAGCTGGTCGGGCACGACTTCTATCTGTTCGTCGATGCCGAGACGAAGGAACCCAGTGTCGTCTACCGGCGGCACGCCTACGACTACGGTGTCATTCATCTGAGGACCGACCCGCTGGCCGCCGACGAGGCGGGCGGCGCAGGCGGTGCGCTCGGCGGCTGACGCCCCGTATCGGTGGTGCCCCTGGGGGCGCAATCACGCCACCAGGGGCACCCGAGTGGGACCACAGGACCACCGCTCTGACGTCCAGGCATGGAATCATGACGTCCCAAGCCAATCGGTGCTCTGTGAACTGCCGTTGGCGGACAGATTGTGAACTTCAGGCCGTGGCCTTCAGGGGGAGGAACGATGGCGGACACCTTCGGGCCCGTGCGCGATGCGAATGATGCCGACGATGCTGCCTGTGCCGATACCGGCGCGGACGCGGAGAGTTCCCGTAAGGAGCCGATCCGCGTCCTGGTGGTGGATGACCATGCGCTCTTCCGCAGAGGTCTGGAGATCGTCCTCGCCCAGGAGGAGGACATCCAGGTCGTCGGCGAGGCGGGTGACGGGGCGGAGGCCGTCGACAAGGCGGCCGACCTACTGCCCGACATCGTGCTGATGGACGTACGGATGCCCAAGCGCGGCGGCATCGAGGCCTGCACCTCCATCAAGGAGGTGGCCCCCAGCGCGAAGATCATCATGCTGACGATCAGTGACGAGGAGGCCGACCTCTACGACGCGATCAAGGCGGGTGCCACCGGCTATCTCCTCAAGGAGATCTCCACCGACGAGGTGGCCACGGCGATCCGCGCGGTCGCCGACGGGCAGTCCCAGATCAGCCCGTCCATGGCGTCCAAACTGCTCACCGAATTCAAGTCGATGATCCAGCGGACCGACGAGCGCAGGCTGGTGCCGGCGCCGCGGCTCACCGACCGGGAGCTCGAAGTCCTCAAACTGGTTGCCACGGGCATGAACAATCGCGATATCGCGAAGGAACTGTTCATTTCCGAGAACACCGTGAAGAACCACGTCCGCAACATTCTGGAGAAACTGCAGCTGCACTCCAGAATGGAAGCAGTGGTCTATGCCATGCGGGAGAAGATCCTGGAGATCAGGTGAATCGGGTACGCCGGTACAGCCGGGTCAGCCGAGGGCGCGGGCGACTTCCTGGCTGAGCGCCTCGCGCAGCTCCGGTGCGTCCACCCGTTCCACCCGGACCGCCGTGCAGCCGACCCAGGACGCCGCCTCCACGAGCGCCTCGGCCATCGGTGCCACGGCCTTCCTGCCTGCCAGGGACACCTGCCGGGCGACCAGAGTCGTTCCCTCGCGCGCCGGATCGACCCGGCCCTGAAGCTTTCCGCCCGCCAGCAGCGGCATTGCGAAATAGCCATGGATCCGCTTGGGCCTGGGGACGTACGCCTCCAGGCGGTGGGTGAAGCCGAAGATCCGCTCCGTCCGCGCCCGCTCCCAGATCAGTGAGTCGAACGGCGACAGCAGCGTCGTACGGTGCCGTCCGCGCGGCTCCGCCGCCAGTGCCGCAGGGTCGGCCCAGGCGGGCTTCGCCCAGCCCTCCACCGTCACCGGCACCAGCCCGGAGTCCGCCACCACCGCGTCGAACTGCTCGGCCTTCAGCCGGTGGTAGTCGGCGATGTCCGCACGGGTGCCGACCCCCAGGGACTGCCCGGCGAGTGCGACCAGCCGGCGCAGACATTCCGTGTCGTCCAGATCGTCGTGCAGCACGGCATCGGGCAGCGCACGCTCCGCGAGGTCGTACACCCGCTTCCAGCCGCGCCGCTCGGTGCACACCACTTCGCCGTACATCAGGGCCCGCTCGACGGCGACCTTCGACGCCGACCAGTCCCACCACTCCCCGCCGTTCTTCGCCCCGCCCAGCTCCGTCGCCGTCAGCGGTCCCTCGGCGCGCAGCTGCTTGATCACCGTGTCGTACGCCCCGTCGGGCAGATCGTGGTTCCACTGCGGGCGCGCGCGGTAGGAGCGGCGGCGGAACGCGAAGTGCGGCCACTCCTCGACCGGCAGGATGCACGCCGCATGCGACCAGTACTCGAAGGTGCGGCCACCCGACCAGTAGGCGTCCTCGATCGTGCGGCGGCCGACGGCGCCGAGGCGCGCGTACGGAATCAGCTCGTGCGAACGGGCCAGCACCGAGATCGTGTCGAGCTGTACGGCGCCGAGGTGCCGCAGCACGCCCGGCACCCCCGCCCGGCGGTCCGGTGCCCCGAGGAAGCCCTGGGCGCGCAGGGCGATCCTGCGTGCCTGGTCGGCGGAGAGTTCGGCAGCGAGAGGCGGCACAGGCGTCATGGACCGAACCCTAGAGAGCCGCACTGACATCCGTTCACGGAGCGGTGGACCGGCCCGTGCGGCCGGAGGCGGGGGCGCCGGTGGGGGACTTGGACCGACCGGCAATTGGGGGGCGGCGTCACGGGCCTGGGGCACGCACCTCGCGGCGTTGTCGTCCATCACCATGGCTCCGCCATGGCTCAATCCTCCGCCTTGCGATGCACGCACCCCAGCCCCGCTCCTTCACCCACCCCCCAATTGCCGGTCGGTCTTAGTCGGCAGATACGGGTGGACGCCCGGCAGGCCCAGGTCGGACGGGAGCAGTGCACCGACCCAGGTGTCCCGCCGCACGCCCTTGTTCAGCAGTCCCGAGCGCTGATCGCCCTCCAGGCGGAAGCCCGCCCGCTGCGCCACGGCCCGCGAGGGCACATTGCCGACCTCGGCCCGCCACTCCAGCCGGTCCCCGCCGAGCGCGGTGAACGTCCAGTGGGCGGCAGCCCGTACCGCCTCCGTCATATAGCCGAGACCGCGGTGCTCCTTCGCCGTCCAGAACCCCACCTCGTACGTGCTCGGCAGCGTGCGCCGGTTGATGCCGAGTGCACCGGTCATCACCCCGCCGTCGCGCCGCACCACCGCGAAGTTGTACATGGAGTCGTCCTGCCAGCCGCCGGGGGACAGCTTCTCCGTGAAGAGTTCGGCATCGGCCCGGCTGTACGGGGAGGGGACGACCGTCCAGCGCTGGATGTCCGGGTCCTGACAGGCGGCGTACACCTCGTCCGCGTCGTTCCGGCGAAAGGGGCGCAGCAGCAGACGTTCGGTGGTGAGAGTGATCGGCTCCATGTACGGATTCTGGTGAGGTGCCGACGGTGATGCGACCAGTTTTCGCGCTTCCCGGCACCTTCCGAGTCCTCCATCCGTTGACTCGAAAGGGCACAGCGGGCTCAACGCGGCGGCAGCCCTCCCGGTGCGGCGGAGTCCTCGCTTACGATGGCCGTTGCGGTGGGGCCCACCTGCCGTGCCCGCGCCAGCGTCCATAACACGACCCAGTGCCAGGCCCGACCGGCAAGGAGACCAGCCTCAGTGTCCGTCTTCAACAAGCTCATGCGTGCAGGCGAAGGCAAGATCCTGCGCAAACTGCACCGCATCGCGGACCAGGTCAGCTCCATCGAAGAGGACTTCGTCAACCTCTCCGACGCCGAGCTGCGGGCGCTCACCGACGAGTACAAGGAACGGTACGCGGACGGCGAGAGCCTGGACGACCTGCTCCCCGAGGCATTCGCGACGGTCCGTGAGGCCGCCAAGCGAGTCCTCGGACAGCGCCACTACGACGTCCAGATGATGGGTGGCGCGGCGCTGCACCTCGGCTATGTGGCCGAGATGAAGACCGGTGAGGGCAAGACCCTCGTCGGCACCCTGCCCACGTATCTCAACGCGCTCTCCGGCAAGGGCGTGCACCTGATCACGGTCAATGACTATCTGGCCGAGCGCGACTCCGAGATGATGGGCCGGGTCCACAAGTTCCTGGGCCTGTCCGTCGGCTGCATCCTCGCGAACATGACGCCGGCCCAGCGACGTGAGCAGTACGCCTGCGACATCACGTACGGCACGAACAATGAGTTCGGCTTCGACTACCTTCGCGACAACATGGCGTGGTCCGCGGATGAGCTCGTCCAGCGCGGCCACAACTTCGCGGTGGTCGACGAGGTCGACTCGATCCTCGTCGACGAGGCCCGTACGCCGCTGATCATCTCCGGCCCGGCCGATCAGGCGACCAAGTGGTACGGCGACTTCGCCAAGCTGGTCACGCGCCTCAAGAAGGGCGAGGCGGGCAATCCGCTCAAGGGCATCGAGGAGACCGGCGACTACGAGGTCGACGAGAAGAAGCGGACCGTCGCGATCCATGAGTCCGGTGTCGCGAAGGTCGAGGACTGGCTCGGCATCGACAACCTCTACGAGTCGGTGAACACCCCGCTCGTCGGATACCTCAACAACGCCATCAAGGCCAAGGAACTCTTCAAGAAGGACAAGGACTACGTCGTCATCGACGGCGAAGTCATGATCGTCGACGAGCACACCGGCCGTATCCTCGCCGGCCGCCGCTACAACGAGGGCATGCACCAGGCGATCGAGGCGAAGGAAGGGGTGGACATCAAGGACGAGAACCAGACCCTCGCCACGATCACCCTGCAGAACTTCTTCCGCCTCTACGGCAAGCTGTCCGGCATGACCGGTACGGCGATGACCGAGGCCGCCGAGTTCCACCAGATCTACAAGCTCGGCGTCGTGCCGATCCCGACGAACCGGCCGATGGTCCGTGCCGACCAGTCGGACCTGATCTACCGGACCGAGGTTGCGAAGTTCGCCGCGGTCGTCGACGACATCGCCGAGAAGCACGAGAAGGGCCAGCCGATCCTGGTCGGCACCACCTCGGTCGAGAAGTCCGAGTACCTCTCGCAGCAGCTCTCCAAGCGCGGTGTGCAGCACGAGGTCCTCAACGCCAAGCAGCACGACCGTGAGGCGACGATCGTTGCCCAGGCCGGCCGCAAGGGCGCGGTCACGGTCGCGACGAACATGGCCGGCCGCGGTACGGACATCAAGCTCGGCGGCAACCCCGACGACCTCGCCGAGGCGGAGCTGCGCCAGCGCGGTCTCGACCCCGTCGAGCACGTCGAGGAGTGGGCGGCCGCGCTGCCCGCCGCGCTGGAGAAGGCCGAGCAGGCCGTCAGGGCGGAGTTCGAAGAGGTCAAGGAGCTCGGCGGGCTGTACGTCCTCGGTACGGAGCGGCACGAGTCGCGGCGTATCGACAACCAGCTGCGCGGTCGTTCCGGCCGTCAGGGCGACCCGGGCGAGTCCCGCTTCTACCTGTCGCTCGGCGACGACCTGATGCGGCTGTTCAAGGCGCAGATGGTCGAGCGCGTGATGTCGATGGCGAACGTGCCGGACGACGTGCCGATCGAGAACAAGATGGTGACGCGGGCGATCGCGTCGGCGCAGTCGCAGGTCGAGCAGCAGAACTTCGAGACGCGTAAGAACGTCCTGAAGTACGACGAGGTGCTCAACCGGCAGCGCGAGGTCATCTACGGCGAGCGCCGTCGCGTCCTGGAGGGCGAGGACCTGCAGGAGCAGATCCGGCACTTCACGGACGACACCATCGACGACTACATCCGGCAGGAGACCGCCGAAGGCTTCGCCGAGGAGTGGGACCTCGACCGGCTGTGGGGCGCGTTCAGGCAGCTCTACCCGGTGAAGGTCACCGTCGAAGAGCTGGAGGACGCGGCCGGGGACCGGGCCGGGATCACCGCCGAGTTCATCGGGGAGTCCATCAAGGACGACATCCACGAGCAGTACGACGAGCGCGAGAAGCAGCTCGGCTCGGACATCATGCGTGAGCTGGAGCGGCGCGTCGTGCTGTCCGTCCTGGACCGCAAGTGGCGTGAGCACCTCTACGAGATGGATTACCTCCAGGAGGGCATCGGCCTGCGGGCCATGGCGCAGAAGGACCCGCTGGTCGAGTACCAGCGCGAGGGCTTCGACATGTTCAACGCCATGATGGAGGGCATCAAGGAGGAGTCCGTCGGCTACCTGTTCAACCTGGAGGTCCAGGTCGAGCAGCAGGTCGAGGAGGTTCCGGTGCGGGATGCGGCCGAGCGGACCTCGCTGGCCAAGGAGGACGCCACGGTTCCGGCTGCGGCGCGTCCGGAGATCCGCGCCAAGGGGCTCGACGCTCCGCAGCGGCCGGACCGGCTGCACTTCTCCGCTCCCACGGTGGACGGGGAGGGCGGTGTCGTCGAGGGCGAATTCTCCAACGGTGACGGTGGGGCCGGGTCGGAGTCGGACGGGCTCACCCGGGCGGAGCGGCGCAAGGCGCAGAAGAGCGGTGGCGGGGGGCGGCGCCGCAAGAAGTAGGTGCGGCTGCGCCTGCGTCTTGCGGGCGTGAGTCTGCTTTGTACGGCGGCTGGGGCCGGGCACCGAGGGGTGTCCGGCCCCAGCCGTGTGCGGGGGCGGGAGCGGCCGCCGGGGTCGCCCGGCGGCCGCTCTGTCCTCACGCGCCGGACGGGCCCGAAGGGCCTGCTGGTGCAAGCCTGCCGCGGGGGCCGGGGGCTTGTCCTCGAACGCCGGAAGGGCGTGAAGCGCCGGACAGGCGCGGGGATTGCTGCTGGGGTCGCGCTGTGCCGCGAGCGCCGGGTGCCGGGGTCTCGCCTCAGAGCCTGTCGGGTGACCTTCGATCGGAAAGCGGACGCGGTCTGGTGCGTGCGATTCCAAGGCGCCGGAAGGCCCTCGGATGGAGTCTCCCCTGCTCGAACGAAGCTGAGAGCTTGGGGAAGGAGCTACTAGGGCATTTCGGCAACGCGGGAAGCGTGCGTGCCAGGGCGTGGCCGCCCGATCAGAGGTCACCCGACAGGCTCTCAGCTGCCGGACTTGGTGCCGCCCAGCTCTACCGCTGCGCAGCGCCAGCGGAGGTCCTGGCCCTGTTCCAGGCGGAAGGCCATGGCGCGTACCTCTTCGCCCGCCGCGATGCTCGCGCACGCTTCCACCACTCCCGGTGCGGGCTGGGCGCCATGGCAGCGGCGTACCACCGGGCGGGCCCCGCGGGCCCTGAGCGGGGTTGCCGGGGCCAGTTCGGCAAGTTGGTCGTAGGCCTCGCCGATCGTGTGGCCGAGCATCCAGTGGACCGGTCGCTGGCCGCTGAGAACCGCGAGGAGGCGTTCCGCGAACCAGTGGTGCGGGCGCATTCGCTGCGCTGTCCGGCGACGCTGCGCCGGTACGGCTTCGGGCCTGCGCTGGTCGTGACGTCCGGCGGGCCGGGTCCTGTTCACGCTCATCGTTCATCGCCCCCGTTGATCCGAGGCCCGGTCGTCTACCGGGCGGTAACTTCTGCTGGGGATCTTCTACGGCGGTGGCGTACGCGGCCGCAAGCGCCGTCGGGGCGCCTGGCGCGGTCCCAGAGGTTCACCTATCCGGGTGACGGGCGCGGTGCCGCAAGGTGCGTGGGGGAGGCGTGAGGGGTGAATCGTGCGCGTGGGGTGGACGGGCCGGAGGCCGTACCCGTAACCCCGATGGGGGACGTCGCACGTATCCTGAGGGCGACTCCGACTCCGACTCCGACTCCGACTACGAAAGCGGCCAGCCATGCGCGTGTACGTCCCCCTGACCCTCTCCGGTCTCGCAGCGGCGCACCGGGCGGGCGAGGTCGGCCCCGGTCCGCTGACCGCGTACGCGGTCACTCCCGCGCTCCGCGAGTGGTACGTCTCCGACGACATCGAGGAGCTGGAGTACGCGGCGCTCAACCGGGCCGCGTCCGCCTCGCTGCGGATGATCGCCGGGGACCCGGGTGCCGTGCGCAGGCGCGTGGTCGTCGCCGTCGACGTACCGGACGGGGAAGCCGTCGCCGACCCCGACCACAGCCTCGATCCGTCGTCGCTCGGTGAGGTGCGGATCGCGTCCGCGGTGGCGCTGAAGAAGGCGGCCGCAGTGCATGTCGACGCGGACGACGCGGAGAAGGACGTAGCGGCGGCCGCCGCGGTGCTCGGCGCGGCGGACCTCGGGGACGACGACGCGCAGTTCACCGTGGACGGTGCCGAGGACCACGAACTCCTCTGGTTCGGGGTGCAGGAGATTCCCAACCTGATCGGCTGACCCGTACCTGACCGGCTGCCCCGTTGTCGTACCCGGCAGGTACTTTCTATCCATGGGGACGCACGGGAAGCACCGCACGCATCTGGTCTGGGACTGGAACGGCACACTGCTCGACGACAACGACGCGGTCGTCGGCGCGACGAATGCCGCGTTCGCCGAGGTGGGCCTGGAGCCGCTCACGCTGGAGCAGTACCGGGAGATGTACTGCATCCCGATCCCCCGCTTCTACGAGCGGCTGATGGGCCGGCTGCCCACCGAGGCCGAGTGGGAGCGGATGGACGGGATCTTCCACCGGTACTACACCGAACAGCGGGTCGCCTGCGGGCTGACCGCGGGGGCCGCGGAGCTGCTGGCGCAGTGGCAGCTCGCCGGGCGCAGCCAGTCGCTCCTGAGCATGTATGTCCACGAGCAGCTGGTGCCGGTGGTCCGGGGGTACGGGATCGAGCGGCACTTCACGCGGGTCGACGGCCGCACCGGGCCGTCCGGTGGCAGCAAGGCACGGCACATGGAGCGGCACCTTGCCGCCCTGGACGGGATATCGCCCGAGCACACGGTGGTCATCGGCGACGCGGTGGACGACGCGCTGGCCGCGGCGCATGTCGGTGCGGGGGCGGTGCTCTATACCGGGGGGTCGCACAGCCGGGCCGGCCTGGAGGCGGCCGGCGTGCCGGTGGTGGACAGTCTGGCCGAGGCTGTGGAGCTTGCCGAGCAGATGACCGTCTGAGGGGTGCCCGGAGGGGTTGACAGCTGCTTGGCTGGGAGCATGCACGAGGTCGTTTTAGCTCGATCGTGTGACGGTCGGTTGATGGGCCTGCGGTGGGCCGGGAAGACCGCGCTAGCCTGACTGGGCGAGCTGGGACACCGGGTGCGGTGCCGGCGTGCGGGGCCCTTGCTCCACCAGCGAGATGGTTCAGGGCCTCCCCGTCGCCACTGACCGCACCCATCTGGCCAGGTCGTGAGGGACTCCGACCTTCCGGGACCGGACCACGGACAGGATCCGTGTCGCCGCCCGGAGGTGAAAGCGGACGACCAGTGCGCCCAAGACCGTTCGGGGCGCGCCAGTGCGCGGACTCACTTCCGCTCACTGCCAAGGAACGGTTCTTCGACGACGTTTCGGCTCGGCGAGGCCTCAGCCCGCCCAGGCCTCAGTTCGCCGGGGCCTTCGTGCGCAGGACCTTCAGGAACTCGCGCATCCACGCCGAGTGGTCCGGCCAGGCGCGGGACGAGATCAGGGTGCCGTCCACGACCGCTTCGTGGTCCTCGAAGGTGGCACCCGCCGCCTGCATGTCGAGTTCCAGTGCGGGGTAGGCCGTGACGCGGCGGCCGCTCAGTTCGCCGATCGCGGCCGTCAGCAGAGGGCCGTGGCAGATCTGGGCGACCGGCCTGTCCGAGTCGAAGAAGGCCTTGAGGATCTTGCGGAGTTCGGCGTCGTTGCGCAGGTACTCGGGGGCGCGTCCGCCCGGGATGACCAGGGCGACGTAGTCTCCGGGGTCGACCTCGGAGAACGCCAGGTCGGCCGGCCAGGTGTAGCCGGGCTTCTCGGTGTACGTGTCGAAGCCGGGCTCGAAGTCGTGGACGACGAAGCGGAGCGTCTTGCGGGCGGGGGCTGCGATATGGACGTCGTACCCCTCCTCGCGCAGCCGCTGGTACGGGTACAGGACTTCCAGGGACTCGGCGGCGTCGCCGGTGACGATCAGGACCTTCGGTGCCATGGTGCGGGCTCCCCTCGCGCGGACGTCTGCGTCAAGCGTGCATCTGCCCGTTGCGCGCTGTCCAGAGTGTCAAAGTTCGGGGCCTTCTTTGTACACATACGGCTCATGACGGTTCCGGGTACGGGCGAGATAGCCTGGACCCGTGATCAGCGCGATATGCCTCGGGGGCAGCGAAGCCCCCGGCCTGCGCCCGGAGTGCCACCGTGCCCGGGCGATCACTGATCCCCTCGTCCCGGACCCGCTGCCGAAAATGGCCAATATGGTCCCGGGCATCTCTCGTAGCGGCATAGCGTCGTCTCAGACCGGAAACCCCGCGTCGTGGCGGTACGTCGCTTTTTTCACCTACGTCACGCAACGGCGCGCGACAGGAGCCAGAGGACATGCAGACCAAGCTGGACGAAGCCAAGGCCGAGCTGCTCGCACGGGCGGCCCGGGTAGCTGACAACAGTCCGGGCGGTGGTGTCGGCGGCCCGGGCGGTACCCCCCGGGTGCACGTTGCGGGCACCGGGGCCGGCGCCACCGGCGCCGGGCAGGACGAGCGTCCGGGCCCGGACGTGCTGCTCTCGTACCTCCAGCGCTACTACCTGCACACCGCTCCGGAGGACCTCGCCGGCCGCGACCCGGTCGATGTCTTCGGTGCTGCTTCCTCCCACTACCGGCTCGCGGAGAACCGCCCGCAGGGCACCGCGAACGTCCGGGTGCACACCCCGACCGTCGAGGAGAACGGCTGGACGTGCAGCCACTCCGTCGTCGAGGTCGTCACCGACGACATGCCGTTCCTGGTCGACTCCGTCACCAATGAGCTGTCCCGGCAGGGTCGCGGTATCCATGTCGTGATCCACCCGCAGGTCGTCGTCCGTCGCGATGTCACCGGCAAGCTCATCGAGGTCCTCGCCGAGGGCAACGGCCTCTCCGCCGGCCAGCAGGGCCGCAAGGGCGGCAGCGGGGCCAAGGGGACCACGCACGCGCTGCCGCACGACGCGCTCATCGAGTCCTGGATCCACGTCGAGATCGACCGCGAGACCGACCGCTCCGACCTGAAGCAGATCTCCGTGGATCTGCTCCGCGTGCTGTCCGATGTACGGGAGACCGTCGAGGACTGGGACAAGATGCGCGACGCCGCGCTGCGCATCGCCGACGACCTGCCCGGCGAGCCGCTCGACGAGCTCGCCGACGAAGAGGTGAACGAGGCCCGGGAGCTGCTGCGCTGGCTCTCCGCCGACCACTTCACCTTCCTCGGCTACCGCGAGTACGAGCTGAAGGAGAGCGACGCGCTGGCCGCCGTCCCCGGCACCGGCCTCGGCATCCTGCGCTCCGACCCGCACCACAGCGAGGACGAGGCGCACCCGGTCAGCCCGTCCTTCGAGCGGCTGCCCGCCGACGCCCGCGCCAAGGCCCGCGAGCACAAGCTGCTGGTCCTCACCAAGGCGAACAGCCGGTCGACCGTTCACCGCCCCAGCTACCTCGACTACGTCGGCGTGAAGAAGTTCGACACCGACGGCAATGTCATCGGTGAGCGCCGCTTCCTCGGACTGTTCTCGTCCGCCGCCTACACCGAGTCCGTGCGCCGGGTGCCCGTCATCCGCCGCAAGGTCGCCGAGGTGCTGGAGGGCGCGGGCTTCTCGCCCAACAGCCACGACGGGCGCGATCTGGTGCAGATCCTGGAGACGTACCCGCGCGACGAGCTCTTCCAGACGCCCGTCGACCAGCTGCGCTCCATCGTCACGTCCGTGCTGTACCTCCAGGAGCGGCGCCGGCTGCGCCTCTACCTCCGCCAGGACGAGTACGGGCGCTACTACTCCGCGATCGTCTACCTGCCGCGCGACCGCTACACCACCGGTGTGCGGCTCCGGCTGATCGACATCCTGAAGGAGGAGCTCGCCGGCACCAGCGTCGACTTCACCGCCTGGAACACCGAGTCGATCCTTTCCCGGCTGCACTTCGTCGTGCGTGTCGCGCCCGGCACCGAGCTGCCCGACCTGACCGACGCCGAGGCCGACCGCATCGAGGCGCGTCTCGTCGAGGCCGCCCGCTCCTGGGCCGACGGCTTCCAGGAGGCGCTGACCGCCGAGTGCGGTGAGGAGCGCGCCGCCGAGCTGCTGCGCCACTACGGTCACTCGTTCCCCGAGGGCTACAAGGCCGACCACACGTCGCGCGCCGCCGTCGCCGACCTGGTCCACCTCGAAGCGCTGAAGAAGGACGGGAAGGACTTCGCGCTCAGCCTGTACGAGCCGGTCGGCGCCGGCCCCGGTGAGCGCCGCTTCAAGATCTACCGGACGGGTGAGCAGGTTTCCCTCTCCGCCGTTCTCCCCGCGCTCCAGCGGCTCGGGGTCGAGGTCGTCGACGAGCGTCCGTACGAGCTGCGCTGCGCGGACCGTACGCACGCCTGGATCTACGACTTCGGGCTGCGGATGCCGCAGGTCAACGGCACCGGCACCTACCTCGCCGACGACGCCCGCGACCGATTCCAGGACGCGTTCGCCGCGGTGTGGACCGGGCAGGCCGAGAACGACGGCTTCAACTCCCTGGTGCTCGGCGCGGGTCTGAACTGGCGGCAGGCGATGGTGCTGCGCGCCTACGCGAAGTACCTGCGGCAGGCCGGTTCGACCTTCAGCCAGGACTACATGGAGGACACCCTCCGTAACAACGTCCACACCACCCGGCTGCTGATCTCCCTCTTCGAGGCCCGGATGTCGCCCGGTCGGCAGAGCGCCGGCACGGAGCTGACCGACGGTCTCCTCGAAGAGCTCGACGGGGCGCTCGACCAGGTCGCCTCGCTCGACGAGGACCGGATCCTGCGGTCCTTCCTCACGGTCATCAAGGCGACCCTGCGCACGAACTTCTTCCAGACGGCGGACAGCGGCAAGCCGCACGCGTACGTCTCGATGAAGTTCGACCCGCAGGCCATTCCGGACCTTCCGGCGCCCCGCCCGGCGTTCGAGATCTGGGTGTACTCGCCGCGCGTCGAGGGTGTCCACCTGCGCTTCGGCAAGGTCGCCCGCGGTGGTCTGCGCTGGTCGGACCGGCGGGAGGACTTCCGTACGGAGATCCTCGGCCTGGTCAAGGCGCAGATGGTGAAGAACACCGTCATTGTGCCGGTCGGCGCCAAGGGCGGCTTCGTCGCCAAGCAGCTGCCGGACCCGGCCGTCGACCGTGACGCCTGGATGGCCGAGGGCATCGCCTCGTACCGGACGTTCATCTCGGCGCTGCTCGACATTACCGACAACCTGGTGGCCGGCGAGGTCGTGCCGCCCGTCGACGTCGTGCGCCATGACGAGGACGACACGTACCTCGTCGTCGCCGCCGACAAGGGCACCGCGAGCTTCTCCGACATCGCCAACGAGGTCGCCGTCGGGTACGGCTTCTGGCTCGGCGACGCGTTCGCCTCCGGCGGTTCCGCCGGTTACGACCACAAGGGCATGGGCATCACCGCCCGCGGCGCCTGGGAGTCCGTGAAGCGGCACTTCCGCGAGCTCGGCCACGACACCCAGACCGAGGACTTCACCGTCGTCGGCGTCGGCGACATGTCCGGTGACGTGTTCGGCAACGGCATGCTGCTCTCCGAGCACATCCGGCTCGTCGCCGCGTTCGACCACCGGCACATCTTCCTCGACCCGACCCCGGACGCCGCCACCTCGTACGCTGAGCGGCGCCGCCTCTTCGACCTGCCGCGCAGCTCCTGGGCCGACTACAGCAAGGATCTGCTCTCCGCGGGCGGCGGCATCCACCCCCGTACCGCGAAGTCGATCCCGGTCAACGCGCACGTCCGCGAGGCGCTCGGCATCGAGTCGGGGGTCACCAAGATGACGCCCGCCGACCTGATGCAGACCATCCTCAAGGCGCCCGTCGACCTGGTGTGGAACGGCGGCATCGGTACGTACATCAAGTCGTCGGCCGAGTCGAACGCGGACGTCGGCGACAAGGCCAACGACGCGATTCGCGTCGACGGCGAGGACCTGCGGGCCAAGGTTGTCGGCGAGGGCGGCAACCTCGGTGCGACCCAGCTCGGCCGGATCGAGTTCGCCCGGGGCGGCGGCCGGATCAACACCGACGCGATCGACAACAGCGCCGGTGTGGACACCTCCGACCACGAGGTGAACATCAAGATCCTGCTCAACGGACTGGTCCGGGACGGCGACATGACCGTCAAGCAGCGCAACAAGCTGCTTGCGGACATGACCGACGAGATCGGCCGTCTGGTGCTGCGCAACAACTACGCGCAGAACACCGCGCTCGCCAACTCCGCCACCCAGTCCGCCTCCCTGCTCCACGCCCAGCAGCGCTTCATGCGCCGCCTGGGCCGCGACGGGCACCTGAACCGTGCGCTGGAGTTCCTGCCCACCGACCGGCAGATCCGGGAGCTGCTGAACAGCGGCAAGGGGCTCACCCAGCCCGAGCTCGCCGTACTGCTGGCCTACACGAAGATCACCGCATCCGACGAGCTGATCCGGACCAGCCTGCCGGACGACCCGTACCTGCAGAAGCTGCTGTACGCCTACTTCCCGGATCAGCTGCGCGCGCAGTTCCCCGAGGCGGTCGACGGACACGCTCTGCGTCGCGAGATCATCACCACGGTGCTGGTCAACGACACGGTGAACACCGGTGGTTCGACCTTCCTGCACCGGCTGCGGGAAGAGACCGGAGCATCGATCGAGGAGATCGTGCGGGCGCAGGCCGCAGCCCGCGAGATCTTCGGCCTGGGCCAGGTGTGGGACGCCGTCGAGGCGCTCGACAACAAGGTCGCCGCCGATGTGCAGACCCGGATCCGGCTGCACTCGCGCCGGCTCGTCGAGCGCGGCTCGCGCTGGCTGCTCGGCAACCGGCCGCAGCCGCTGGAGATCGCCGGGACGATCGGCTTCTTCAAGGACGGCGTCGACCAGGTCTGGGCCGAGCTGCCCAAGATGCTGAAGGGCGCCGACGAGGAGTGGTACCAGTCGATCCTGGACGAGCTCACCGAGGCGGGCGTCCCGGACGAGCTGGCGCAGCGCGTCGCCGGGTTCTCCTCCGCCTTCCCGGCGCTCGACATCGTGGCGATCGCCGAGCGCGTCGGCAAGGACCCGCTCGCCGTCGCCGAGGTCTACTACGACCTCGCGGACCGGCTGGGCATCGCCCAGCTGATGGACCGGATCATCGAGCTGCCGCGGAGCGACCGCTGGCAGTCCATGGCCCGTGCCTCCATCCGTGAGGACCTGTACGCCGCGCATGCCGCGCTCACCGCGGATGTGCTGGGTGTGGGCAACGGGACGTCGACGCCGCCGGAGCGGTTCGAGGCGTGGCAGGAGAAGAACGCGGCGATCCTGACGCGTTCGCGCTCCACGCTGGAGGAGATCCAGGGGTCGGACGCGTTCGACCTGGCGAACCTGTCGGTGGCCATGCGGACGATGCGGACGCTGCTGCGTACGCACGGCTGATCGGGCCGCGGTTGTACGGAAGGGGGGCGCCCCGGGCTTTCGGCCCGGGGCGCCCCCCTTCGGTTCGGGTCCGCTACTTCTTGGCGGTGGTGAACTTCTCGTACGCGGTGACGACGTCCTTCGCCGGACCGTCCATCCGCAGCGTCCCCGCCTCCAGCCAGATCGCCCGGTCGCAGGTCTCGGTGATCGACTTGTTGCTGTGGCTGACCAGGAAGACCGTGCCCGCTTCCTTGCGCAGCTCGATGATGCGCTCCTTGCTGCGCCGCTGGAACCTGGCGTCGCCCGTGGACAGCGCCTCGTCGATCAGCAGGACGTCATGGCTCTTGGCGGCGGCGATGGAGAAGCGCAGCCGGGCACCCATGCCCGAGGAATACGTCCGCATCGGGAGGGTGATGAAATCGCCCTTCTCGTTGATGCCGGAGAAGTCGACGATCTGCTCGTAGCGCTCGCGGATCTCCTCGCGGGTCATGCCCATCGCGAGTCCGCCGAGGATGACGTTCCGCTCGCCGGTCAGATCGCTCATCAGGGCCGCGTTGACCCCGAGCAGCGAAGGCTGGCCCTGGGTGTGGACCCGGCCCTTCGACGGCGGCAGCAGACCGGCGATAGCCTTCAGCAGCGTCGACTTCCCGGAGCCGTTGGAGCCGATCAGGCCGATCGCCTCGCCCCTGTACGCGGCGAAGCTGACGCCCTTCACGGCGTGCACCTCGCGCACTCCGGGGGTCTGCCGCCGCGAGGCGATCCGGCTGAGGGCGGAGGTGGCGCTGCCCCTTCCGGTACGGGCGCCATTGACCTTGTACGTGATGTGGACGTCGTCGACGACGACGGTAGGGACCCGCTCGTCGGTGCCATTCATGTTCTCAGCCACGTCCGTACAGCTCCTCGGCCTTCCAGAAGTACACGAAGCCGCCCACCCCGCACACGAGCGCCCAGCCCGCGGCGACGGCCCATACATGCGGGGGCAGCTGGGACCCGCTGAAGCTGTCGATCAGGGCGAACCGCATCAGGTCGATGAAGACGGCGGCCGGATTGCACTCCAGCGCGACCTTCACGAAGTGCGGGACCCGGTCTCCCTTGAGCAGCGCGTCGATGCTCCACATGACGCCGGAGGCGTACATCCAGGTGCGCAGGACGAACGGCGTCAGCTGGGCGATGTCCGGGGTCCGGGCGGCCAGCCGTGCCACCACCATCGAGACGCCGGTGTTGAACACGGCCTGCAGGAAGAGTGCCGGAATGGCCAGCAGCCAGGACGGCCGCGGGAACTGCCCGAACCCGATGAGGATCAGCACCAGCGCGCCCAGCGAGAACAGCAGCTGCTGGAGCTGCTGCAGGGCCAGGGCGATCGGCAGCGAGGCGCGCGGGAAGTGCAGGGCCCGTACGAGGCCGAGGTTGCCGCTGATCGCGCGGGTGCCCGCAGTGATCGAGCTGCTGGTGAAGGTCCAGATGAAGACGCCCGTGACGAGGAACGGCACGAAGTCCTCGACGTTGCGCTTCGTGTTCATCAGGACGCCGAAGATGAAGTAGTAGACCGTCGCGTTGAGCAGCGGGGTCATGATCTGCCAGATCTGGCCGAGCTTCGCCTGGCTGTACTGGGCGGTGAGCTTGGCGGTGGCGAATGCCGTGATGAAGTGCCTGCGCCCCCACAGCTGCCGGATGTAGGCGCCCAGGGTCGGCCGGGCGCCGCTCACGGTCAGCCCGTGCCGGGCCGCGAGCGCCGCGAGCTCGCCCGGTTCGTACACCGGGTGAAGCGCGTGGGCGGGGACCGCATCGGTCACCGCCTGGGCGGATGCGGCCGGCGGGGTCGCTGAGGCTGTTGTCTGGCTCACCACGATCGCTTTCGACGGGAGGGCAGGAACAATCGCGATCGCCGGAACGGAACCGTATCGTCGCTACGTCGAGGGTAGGACGCGAAGACGTCGCAACGCAACCGTTTCGTCGTTACGGACTATCATTCTGGCCATGACCATCGACCCGGGAACCCGCCGCCGCGTCCCCGCCGGAGCCGCTGTGCTGCGCGAGGACGTCACCGATGCCATTCGCAACGCCGTCTTCGAGGAACTGGCGGCGGTCGGCTTCGCCCGGATGTCGATCGAGGGCATCGCCCGGCGCGCGGGCGTCGGCAAGACCGCCGTCTACCGCCGCTGGAAGTCCAAGCTGGCGCTGGTTCTCGACCTGGTCTCCGCCGTCGCGGTCCAGGGCATGCCGGCGCCGGCCACCGGTTCGCTGTACGGGGACGTCCGCGCCGTCCTGCAACTGGCCGCCTACGCCCTGCGTCACCCCGTCGCCTCGCAGGTCATCCCGGACCTGCTGGTCGAGGCGGCACGCAACCCGGAGATCTCGGACACGATCAAGGCGGCCCTGCTCGACCCGCAGCAGGGCATCGCCGCCGTGGTCGTCCGGGACGCCGTCGCCCGCGGCGAGCTGCCCGAGGACAGCGACCCGGACCGCGCGCTGGACCTGATCGTCGGACCGCTCTACTGGCGGCTCGCGGTCGTCCGCGGCGAGCTGCCCAAGGGGTACCTGGACGATCTCGCCGCCTCGGCGGTCGCCGCCCTCAAGAAGAACTGACCGCCCCCTCCGTAGCCTGCGGCGCCAGCAGCCGGTCCACGACCCTGGCCGCCGCCCCGCCGTCGTCCAGGTCGCAGAAGTCCCTGCGGAAGCTCTCGTAGGCCTCCGCATGCCGATGCGCCGACGCGGCCAGGGTGCCGGGGTTGCGCAGCGCCCGGGCGATCTCGTCCGTGCCGACGAGCAGCGGGCCGGGGGCACGGGTCTCGAAGTCGAGGCAGAAGCCGCGCAGGGTGTCGCGGTAGTGCTCCAGGTCGTACGTGTGGAAGAGCATGGGCCGGCCGGTGTGCGCGAAGTCGAACATCAGCCCCGCGTAGTCGGTGACCAGGACATCGGCGATCAGTAGCAGCTCGGCGGTGTCCGGGTGCGCGGACACATCGCGTACGAGGGGGCCGTCGGGCACGGAGCCGGTCACCCGCGGATGCCTGCGCACCAGCACGGTGTGGGTGTTGCCGAGCGCCTCCGGCAGGGCCGAGGGGTCGAGCGCCGGATCCCAGCGACAGCGGAGGGATCCGGCGTCGGCGGCCGCGTGGGCCAGGTGGTCCCGGTAGGTCGGTGCGTAGAGCACCACCTGGCGCCCGGCCGGAATGCCGAGCCTTCGCCGTACCCGCTCGGCGGTCTTCTCCCGGTCGGCGGCGAAGAGCAGATCGTTGGCGGGCGAGCCGGCCTCCAGGACCTCGCCGTCGTAGGCGAGAGCGCGGCGCAGATGCGGGGTGGCCCAGCTGCTGGGGGAGACCAGGACGGACCACTGGGCGGCGCGGTGCGGCAGGGACGCCAGGTGGTGGTGGTCGGCGTAGAGGGAGTCGGTGAGGTCCGTGCCGAAGCGGCCGAGCGGGGCGCCGTGCCAGGTCTGCACGACCGTCTGCCCGGGGCGCCGCTCGAACCACTCGGGGAGCTGGTCGGCGGTGACGATCCGGCGCGCCCGTGCCAGGGCCTCGTACCAGGCGGTGCTGTGCTCGACGACCGGTTCGGCGGTGGGCGGAAGGTGCCCCTGCCGCCCGTCCGTCACCCAGAGGTGCTCGAACTCCACGCCCCGGCGCACGAGTTCGTGGTGGACGGCGCGAGGGGAGTCGCCGCCGGTGTACAGAACGGTGTCGCGCAGCGGCAGGGCGCGCTGCGCCGGGTAGTACGTGCCACGCAGGGCGGCCTGGCGGTACGCGCCCCGTTCGGCGGGTGCGAGGGCCGGGCCCGCGTGCACGGTCAGCCGGTCGCCGTGTCGGCGGTCGAGAGTGAACTCCCGGGCAAAGCCGGCGTGTTCGCTCTTCCTGCGGAGCGGCAGCTGCGCGGTGAGCGCGGTCAGTACCCGGACGGGCAGCCCGCCCAGATGCGATTCCCAGCGCCCCTCGTGCAGACCCGCCGCGACCGACGGGGCGAGGAACGCGGTGAAACGGCCTGCCCCGCGCCGGCCCCCGGGCGTCTCTTCGTACGCCACCGGGATGGTCACCGTCTCGCGCAGCGCGTCGTGCCGCAGTACGAGCGGGGGTGCGTTCTCCGCCGAACCTGCCGTGCCCTCCAGGCGCAGCGCCCCGTCCGCCGTCCACTCGGCCCGGTCCACGACCGGCTGCCCGGTCAGGTCCAGGACCAGTTCGCCCCCCGCGTCGGCGAGCGCCGGAAGCGGCAGGTCCGGTGCGGCGGGGAGCGGCACGCGGGAGCCGTCCGCAAGGATCAGCCGTGCCCGCCACCGCCCGCCGGGCTCCGCCTCGACCTCGCGCGGTGCCCGGTGCGGCGGGCCGGGTGCGTCCGCCATGCGGGCGAGGTCGGTGAGGGGGATCCGTACCGTGAAGCGTTCGCCGGCCCGGCATTCGAACGGGTAGCGGTACTCGCTCTCCAGCGTCCCGTCGCACGTCAGCACCAGCGACTTCGGCCGCGCGCCCCCGTACAGCCGGCCCGTCAACTCCAGCTCTTCCCCCGTGCGATGGGCCTCGCACCGGGCGGACAGCTGCGCCACGGTCAGCTGCAGCCGCCCGCCCCGGTAGTCGAGCACCGCCCGCCGCCCGTCGCCCAGGTCGTGGACCAGCGGCTGGACCGCACCCGCCTCCACGGCCCGCACCGCGACGCGCCGCACCACACCGTGCCCGGCGACCATCACTCCGACCAGCCAGCTGCCCGGCCGCAGCCGCCTCGGGTCGAGGATCAGCTCGAAGCCGGACCGGTCATAACTGTGCAACTCCTGGCCGGAGTCGATGGTCGCCTCAGGGGCGGAAACGGTCCGCACCGGCACGCTCCGCAGCCGTGGGCCGCGGGCCGCGCGCACCATCCCCATCTTCAGCGAGTGGCGCGGCGCCGAGGCCGACAGATTGCGGATGTACGCGTATCCGCGCAGCCGGAGCTTCCCGTCGCCGCCCCACTCCGCCCCGAGCAGCCGTGCAACCGCGGGGAGATCGGTCCTGGCCGGGCGGGCGCTCTCCGGCACGCCGGGGAAGGACGCCCGCCGCCGTCCCGGCGCACCGGTGACCGCGAACGTCCCCGCGCCATTGGCCCGTTCGAAGGCGAGTACCGACAGCAGCTCGGCCGTCCTGCGCTCCCGCACCAGCTGCCACTTGATCCGCAGCTCCACGGGCAGCTCGTCGAGGACCGCCGGCCCCGCACGGTCAAGGAACGCGCCCGCACCGGCCATGAACGCGTCGCGGTACTCGGGCCCGCCCATCGGCAGCCCCTCCAGGAAGTACACGAAGTCGTCGCGCAGGCACGACGCGTCGTAGCGATGGCGCGCGCCCCTGTTCGCCTCACGTCCGCCGAGAAACGCGCTGACCTGCTCGCAGGCCGCGATCCGGTCCCGTACGCCCTTCACATCCGTACGCCGCCGGGTGATCGAACCCTCCCGCACCCGCCAGTAGTAGACGTGCTCGTGCAGCACATCGACGGAACCGGCGAGGAAGTGCGCGGGGATCATCACCGGGGTGTCCTCGTAGAGCTTCCCCTCCGGAAAAGCGAAGGCGTGCCGGTCCCAGAACGAACGCCGGAACACCTTGTTCCAGGCGACCCGGTCGGCGAGCAGCCGGGGATCTCGGCTGACGTGGGTGCGGGCGCGGGTCCCGGTCAGCCAGCGGTACTGCCAGGCCTGCTGCCTGCCCTGCTCGGTCAGCCGCCAGACATTGCCGGTCGCCAGGTCCGATCCGGTCGACTCCAGTGATGCCAGCATCCGCTCGTACGCGTCGTGGACGACGATGTCGTCGCTGTCGGCGAACGCCAGATACGGGACGCCGGGGGTGGTGTGCCGCACCCCCGCGTTACGGGCCGCGCTCAGCCCCGCATTGGGCTGGCGGACATAGCGGAAGCGCCGGTCGCGGGCGGCGAAGGCCTCGGCGATCGCCGTGCTGCCGTCCGTCGAGCCGTCGTCGACGAGCACCACCTCGATGGCGTCGACGGACTGCTCGGCCACCGACCGCAGGCATGGCTCCAGATACTCCTCGACGTTGTGGACGGGGACGACGACACTGAGACGAGGCTTCATGCCCGGGTCAACCCGGGCGAACGCCCCGGGTCACCGGCACTGACCCGAAAGGGTGAACACGCGATTCGGCACGCGGTCCGTGCGCGGTTACGCTCGGCTGCCATGCTCCCCCTCAGTGTCGTCGTGCCCGTCCATCGCGTTCAGGGATATCTCAGGGAGACCCTGGAGTCCGTGCTCGACCGGTCGGACGCCGGGACCGAGCTGATCGTCGTCGACGACGGATCGACGGACGGCAGCGCCGAGATCGCCGCCGAGTTCGCCGAACGCGACCACAGAGCAAGGGTGTTGAGCCTTCCCGGGCATCGCGGTGCGGGACCGGCCCGCAACGCAGGGGCCGCTGAGGCGCGCGGCACATACCTGCTCTTCCTCGACGGGGACGACCTGCTGCGACCGGGCGCACCGGAAGCGATCGCCGACCGGCTCGCCCGGAGCGAGCCCGACGTGCTGCTCCTCGCGCACGACCGCATCGACTGGTGGGGCGATACCGTCCCCGCCGACGGTCTCCCGTCCGTCCGCAACCGGCTCTTCCGCCGGGAGTTCTGGACGGGGCACGGCCTCCACTTCACCGACGGACCCTACGAGGACGTCCTCCCCGTCCACCGCGGCGAACTCCTCGCCGCCGACGCGGGCACCCTCGCCGAGCTCGACCGGATCTGTGTCCGCCACCGCATCCGCCGCACCGGCACCTTCGCCACCACCCCCGGCCGCCACCACTTCGCGGTCATCGACGCGTACGAGCGGCTGCGCACCGAGACGGACCACGACCCGCGCGTCGAGGAGGCGCGCACCCGCCATCTGCGCGCCGTGCTCGCCGACCCCGGCCGGATCGCTCCGCCCGACCGCCCCGCCTTCCACCGCGCCGCCGGCCTCCCCGGCAGCTACACCGCCCACCGTGCCCAGCAGGCCGCCCGCGACCGGCGCACCCGGACCACCGCCGCCCTGCGCCGCCGGAAGAAGACGCTGCGCGCCCGCGTCATGCGCGCCGCCTACCGCGCCGACCTGCACCGGCCGCTCGACCCCCACCTCGCGGTGTACGGCGCCTACTGGAACCGGGGCGTCGCCTGCAACCCTGCCGCGATCCACGCCAAGGCGCGCGAACTCGCCCCGCACATCCGGGGCGTCTGGGTCGTCTCGTCCCGCCACCGCGACCGGATGGAGCCCGGGACCCCGTACGTCATCGAAGGCTCCCGCGCCTACTGGCGGGCCATGGCCACCGCCACGTATCTGATCAACAACTCCAGCTTCCCCGGCGGCTTCACCAAGCGCCCCGGCCAGGTCTACCTCCAGACCCACCACGGCACCCCGCTCAAGACCATGGGGCTCGACCAGCGCGCCTACCCGGCCCTCACCAACGGCATCAGCTTCGAGAAGATCGTCGCCCACGCCGACCAGTGGGACTTCTCCCTCTCCGCCAACCCGCACACCACCGAGATCTGGGACCGGGTCTACCCGTCCTCGTACGAGCATCTGAACCTCGGCTACCCGCGCAACGACATCTTCTTCACCGCCACCGCCGCGCAGCGGGCCGAACTCCGGGACCGGCTCTCCCTCGCCCCCGGACAGACCGCACTGTTGTACGCACCGACCCACCGCGACTACCGCAAGGGCTTCGTCCCCCGCCTCGACCTGGAACGCCTCGCCCGCGAACTCGGTCCGGATCATGTGGTGCTGGTGCGCGCCCACTACTTCTACGGCCGCTCCGCGCAGCTGCACGGCGCCCGTGTGATCGATGTGACCGGGCACCCGTCCGTCGAAGAACTCTGCCTCGCCTCCGACGTGTTGATCACCGACTACTCGTCACTGATGTTCGACTACGCCTGCCTGGACCGCCCGATCATCAGCTACGCCCCGGACTGGGCCGCCTACCGGGCCTCGCGCGGCACCTACTTCGACCTGCTGTCCGGCCGCCCCGGCGACACCCCGGGCGCCGTCGCCACCACCGAGGACGAACTGCTCAAGGTGTTCAGGTCGGGGGAGTGGCGGTCGGCGGAGACCACCGCGCTCCGGGCCGCGTTCCGGGAGCGGTTCTGTCCGTACGACGACGGGCGCGCCGCCGAACGCGTGGTGCGACGACTGTTCCTGGACGGCGCCTAATGTCACACGTTCGAGGCCGTAACCGGTGACCCCCGGGCGTTCACGGGGTTGAGCCATACGGACAACCAGGCCCCCGATGAACGGACGTGCTCAACATGCCGCCACGGCTCAGCGTCGTCGTCCCCGTCCACAACGTCGAGCTCTATCTGACGGACTGCCTGAAGTCCCTCGCGGAGCAGACCATGGCCGATCTGGAGGTGGTGATGGTCGACGACGGGTCCACCGACGACAGTGCCGCCCTGGCCACCGCATTCGCCGCGCAGGACAGCCGCTTCCGGCTGGTCAGCCAGAAGAACGGCGGACTCGGGCACGCCCGCAACACCGGTGTCCGCAACTGCGACCCGGGCAGCAGCTACCTCGCCTTCGTCGACAGCGACGACATCCTCCCGCCCCGCGCGTACGAACTCCTCGTCGGCGCACTCGACGAGACCGGCTCCGACCTCGCGTCCGGCAATGTGCTCCGGCTGCGCGCCTCCGGCAAGCTCCAGCAGTCGCCCAACTTCCGCAAACCCATGGCGAGCACCCGGCTGCGCACCCACATCTCCCGCGACTGGGACCTGGCCGCCGACCGGATCGCCTGCAACAAGGTCTTCCGCCGGTCCTTCTGGAACGCGCACGCCTTCGCCTTCCCGGTCGGCGCCCTCTACGAGGACATTCCCGTCGTCCTCCCCGCCCACTTCCTGGCCCGCACCGTCGACGTCGTCAAGGACCCCGTCTACCACTGGCGCGACCGGGCGGGCTCGATCACCACCCGCCGCGCCGTCGTCCGCGGCATCCAGGACCGGGCCTCGCACGTACTGGGCGTCTCCACCTTCCTCGACGAGCACCGCAGCGCCGCCGACAAGCGCCGCTACGAGGCGCATGTCCTCGCCAACGACCTCTGGTACTTCATGGAGGCGCTGCCCGACGGCGACGACGGGTACCGCCG
Organism: Streptomyces sp. NPDC005151; assembly: GCF_053599875.1. NCBI lineage: Bacteria > Bacillati > Actinomycetota > Actinomycetes > Kitasatosporales > Streptomycetaceae > Streptomyces > Streptomyces sp. NPDC005151. The sequence continues at coordinate 37,504 of NZ_JBSFYR010000043.1, forward strand.
CGCCTTCCTCACGTACGCCAACGAGTTCACCGACCAGGTCGACCCCGCTGTCCTCGACGGGCTGCCGCTGCGCCTGCGCCTGATGTGGCACCTCGTACGCGAACGGCGCACCGACGAACTGCTGGCGCTGCTCGCCCACGACAAGGCCGAACCGGGCGCGTTCGCCGTACGGGGCGTGCGGCGCCGCAGCGCCTCGTACCCGGGACTGACGCGGCCCGTGCCACGATCGGTGCTGCGCGTCGGCGACCGGGACCTGCCGCTCACCGCCCGGCTGCGCGAGGCGCACTGGCAGGGCGGAAAGCTGCACCTCAAGGGGTACGCCTACATCCGCAACCTGCCCGCCGCCTCGCGGCGCAGCGAGTTCCGGGCGGGCTGGCTGCGGGCCGGCCGACGGCATCTGGTGCCGCTGCGGCTGCGTACCGTCGACGAGCCGGAGGCCACCGCACGCTCCCGGCAGAGCCTGCACGACTACGACCGGTCCGGCTTCGAGACGGTCGTCGACCCGGCCAGGCTCCGGATCGATCCCGGCGGCCCTGCCGAACGGCTCACCTGGCGGCTCGAAATCGGCATCGCCGGGCACGGGATGCTGCGCCGCTCCGACGTCTCCACCGACGAGGCGGCGGCGGCGCCACCCGTGCACCGGCCAGACGGCGACCACCGGATCGTGCCCGCCTTCGAGAGCGGCAAACTGGTGCTGCATGCCGAGCGGATCGACGCCCGGTTCGAGACGCACCGGGAGGGCGACGCGGGCGACGGGACACGCACCGTGGTGATCGACGGCATGATCCGCGACCGCCTCGGCACGGGCCCGTTGCGGATCGGCCTCACCCACCGGCCGTCCGGCACCTCCTTCGACTGTCCGGCGGCGGTCCACGAGGGCGCCGTGCCGTCGGCGGCGGGCTGGCGGCGCTTCACCGCCGAGATCCCGCTCGGCGCGTTGACCGACGCCCGGCCGCCGGCGGGCGCGGGCACCGTCCCGTACAGCCTCCACCTCGTCGGACCGGACGGCCGCCGGACACCGATCGATGTGCCGGGACCCGTCCTGCCGGGCCGCTACCCGGTCGCGCGCGGCGCGGACGGCGCCAGGCGGGAGCTCGCTCTCACCGCCGGCTCCCGCGGCAATCTGCTGATCAGCGACCGGACCGTACAGCCCGTCTGTGAGCTGGCGAGCTGGACCGAGGAGGGCCTGCTGCTCCTGGAGGGCACCTTCCCCGACGAACCGGACCGCCCCGTCGAGCTGGTCGCCCGGCACAGCGGACACCGGGAGGAGGCCGTGTTCCCGGTGGCCCTCTCCGGGCCCGCCGAGGCGCGCCGGTTCCGGGCCGAGCTGCGGCCGGACGCCGCCGAGGCACCCGGCGGGGCACTGCCGCTGGGCGAGGGCCACTGGTACCTCTTCCTCCGCGAGAAGGGCGCCACCGACGACGCGCTCGACCTGCCGCTGCGCATCCCGGTCGCCGCCCACCGCACCCTCCCCGCCACGCGAACCCTTGCGGGGCGTCGGTACGTCATCGAGCGGCGCTACCACGACCAGTTGCTCATCGACTGCGCGTCGGTGCTCACCGCCGACGAACGCGGCGTCCGCGGCAAGCGGCTGCTGCGCGAGGCGTACGGACGGCAGCGCACGGCGGCACCCCCGCGCGAGGCCGTGCTCTACAGCAGCTTCGACGGCCGCCAGTACTCCGACTCACCGCGGGCGATCTACGAGGAACTGTCCGCCCGCACCACCGAATTCGAGCACCTGTGGGTCGTCCGTGATCAGCAGGCCCGCATCCCGGCGGGCGCCACCGCCGTCGTCCACGGCTCCGCTGCCTGGCACGAGGCGCTGGCCCGCAGCCGCCACATCGTCACCAACACCCAGCTGCCCGATTGGTTCGAACGGCGCGACGGCCAGACCGTCGTGCAGACCTGGCACGGCACCCCCCTCAAGCGCATCGGCCTCGACCTCGCGGGCACCGCCCAGGCAAACGCCGCCTACATCGCCACCATTGAACAGCGCGCAAGTCAGTGGAGCGTCCTCGTCTCCCCGAACAGCTTCTCCACCCCCGTCCTGCGGCGCTCCTTCGGCTACCGGGGGGAGATGCTGGAGTGCGGCTACCCCCGCAACGACCTCTTCCACGCATCGGACCGCACCAAGGTGGCCGCCTCGGTGCGGGAGCGGCTGGGGATCCCCTCGGGCAGGCGGGTCGTGCTGTACGCGCCGACCTGGCGCGAGGACCGGCCGCAGGGCGGCGGCAGGTATGCCCTGGACCTTCAGCTCGATCTGGCGGCCGCCGAACGAGAACTCGGCTCCGACAGTGTGCTGTTGGTGCGCCGCCACTATCTGGTCACCGACCGGCTTCCGGACACCGGAAGCGGCTTCGTGCGGGACGTCTCGCGCTACGGGGACGTCGGCGAACTGATGCTGATCAGCGACGCGCTGGTCACCGACTATTCCTCGCTGATGTTCGACTTCGCGCAGACCGGACGCCCGATGCTGTTCCACACGTACGACCTGGCCCACTACCGCGACACCCTGCGCGGCTTCTGTTTCGACTTCGAGAACCGCGCCCCCGGTCCCCTGATCCCCGACTCCGACGGCCTCGTCGAGGCGCTGCGTGATCCGGTCCGGGCCACCGAGGGACACGCGCAGGCGTACGAGGCATTTCGGCGGGACTTCTGCGATCTCGACGACGGGCATGCGGCGCAGCGGGTGGTCGACCGGATGCTGTAGGCGGCGCAGCGGTGTTCCCCGGTGCCGGACCCCGTACACCGGGGGGACCGGCACCGGGCTCGGTGGTGAAGCGGCGGTGAACGCGAACGGGCTCGTGGGAATGCAGGCTGCATGAACCGTTCGAGTGATTCGCGCCATCCGGTGCAGTTCCTGTTGAGCAGGGAATCGATTCCCATCCCGCTTAAGTATGTTGATCGGTGCGCTGTATAGCGGCCTCTGGTTGCTACGTTCTGTTTTCATGGGTATCCGAATGTGGTGCGACACCTGGAACGTACGACGCGCAAGAGCCGTCGTGCTCGTCACCGCAGCCGTCGGGCTGCTCGTCAGAATGCTGATCGCGGCAAACACACCCGGCCCCGCCGACGTGCGCATCTTCCAAGGTTTCGCAAAGGCCATCACCGTTTACGGCCCCATTCGCATTTATGAGCAGCCGCTGCCCGGCCTGCCTGTCTACAACCATCCGCCGCTGGCCGGATGGATGCTTCTCGGGCTGAACAAACTCGCCGAACTCGGAATTCCGTTCGGGACGCTGATCCGATCACCTGCCTCGATCGCCGACTTCTTCTGCGCGCTCGTCGTGTTCGAAATCGTCCGGCGGCGCGGCCCTCTCCGTACCGCGGTCGCCTGCGGAGCGGGCGTGGCCCTCAGCCCCGTACTGATCGCCACCTCCGGGTACCACGGCAACACCGACGCGGTCGCCATCACCTTCGCCCTCGCCGCCGCGTATCTGCTGGCAGACCGGAAGGCGCCGCTGGCCGCGGGGGTGGCCGCCGCGCTCTCCATCAGCGTCAAGTTCATCCCTGTCGTGGTGATCCCCGCGCTGTTCGTCGTCGCCCTGCGCGGCGGGCGGCCGGTGTTCGTCCGCTTCACCGCGGGGTTCACCGCCCTGTTCGCCCTCGTCTGGGGACCGGTCCTGGTGACCGTGCCGGAGAACCTCAAGGAGAACGTCCTGGAGTACGCGGGCGGTAACTACCGCCTCTGGGGGCTCGTCCGGTTCGCCGATGTACTCGGTCTGCCGGAGCCGTTCATCGCCTTCATCCGCGGCGAGGGCCACTTCCTCTTCGTGCTGGTCTGCGTGGCTGTCGGCGTCTGGCTGGCCTGGGTACGGCCCGCGCAGCTGCCCGGGGTCGTCGCCGTGACGATGGGCCTGCTGCTCCTCCTCTCCACCGCCTCCGCCCTCCAGTACCTGACCTGGGCGGCAGCCGCGATGTTCGTCATCGGGTTCTGGGAGGGACTCGCGTACAGCTGCCTGCTCGGCTGGACGGCCGTCCTCGGCTACCAGGGACGCTCCGCCGTGCGCTGGAGCGAAACGGTGCTGCAGCTCGGCGCCGCCGGGTGGTTCGTCCTCGCGATCGGACTGGTCGCCGGCGTCCGCAAGATCCTCGCCGCCCCGCCGACCGCGCCCTCGTCGACCTCCGCCGAACGGGCGTCAGCCACGGCGCCCCGTGCCTCACAGCCGTCCGGTTCCGCCGGCAACTGACCACACCCGAGCACAACTGGAGAACCTCCCGTGAAGGAAAGCACCAGCCCCAGGATCGGCATCCTGGTGGTCGCGTACAACGCCGAGACGACGCTGGAGAACACCCTCGACCGCATTCCGGAGGATTTCCGGTCCCGGATCTCGGAGGTCCTCATTCTCGACGACGCGAGCCATGACGCGACCTTCACCGCAGGATGCCGCTGGTCCCAGACGGAGGGGATGCCCCGGACGGTCGTGATGCGGCACACCAAGAACCTCGGATACGGCGGGAACCAGAAGGCCGGATACGCGCTGGCCGCCGAACACGGACTCGACATCATCGTGCTGCTGCACGCCGACGGACAGTACGCCCCCGAATTGCTTCCCGACATGGTCGACCCCATTGAACGCGGCGAATGCGAAGCCGTGTTCGGATCGCGGATGATGAAGTCCGGCAGCGCCCTCAAGGGCGGCATGCCGGTCTACAAATGGCTCGGCAACCGCATTCTCACCCGGCTGGAGAACGGGCTCCTCGGCTCGCAGCTCACCGAATTCCACTCCGGCTACCGCGCCTACAGTGTCGCGGCACTCAAGAAACTGCCGATCGGCCGGAACACCGACGCGTTCGACTTCGACACGCAGATCATCGTCCAGCTGCTCAACGAGGGAATGCGGATCAAGGAGATCCCCGTACCGACGTACTACGGCGACGAGATCTGCTACGTCAACGGCATGAAGTACGCGAAGGATGTCGTCAAGGACGTCCTCGAATACCGCCTCGCCGTCAAGGGATTCGGTACCTGCGCCTGGATCCCCAAGCCGGTCGAGTACGCCTTCAAGGAGGGCGACGGCTCCTCGCACGCCGTCATCCTGGAGAAGATGCGGGCGCTCCCGCCCGGCAGGGTGCTCGATCTCGGCTGTTCCGGCGGGCTGTTCGCCCAGCGCCTCGAAGCCCTCGGCCACGAAGTGACCGGCGTCGACTACATCGAGGTGCCAGGGGTCCGCGAGAAGTGCACACACTTCCATCTCGCCAACCTGGAGGAGGGGCTGCCCGACGAGATCGGCGTCGACTTCGACTATGCGGTCGCCGGCGATGTCATCGAGCACCTCTCCCGCCCCGAACGTGTCCTCTCCGAGGTGGCGACCGTGCTGCGGCCGGGCGGCCAGGTACTTCTCTCCGTACCGAACTTCAGCCACTGGTACTCACGGCTGCGGGTCGCGCTCGGGATCTTCGACTACGACCGGCGCGGCATCCTCGACGAAACGCATCTGCGTTTCTTCACCCGGGCCAGCCTCCGCCGCACCGTCCGGAACGCGGGCTACGACGTCCTCGACATCGCCTCCACCGGGGCGCCGTTCTGGTCCCTGCTCGGCGGCCGCGGCCCCCTCCCCGCGATCCTCAGCGGGCTCTCGAAGCTGCTGACCCGGATCCGGCCGACGCTGTTCGGCTATCAGCACGTCGCACTGCTCACCCCGCATGCGGCCGAGACGATCATCGCTGGAGAGCACGTCGATGTTCAGGACATCCTCAACCGACAGTACGCCTCTGCCGACCGGGTCGGGGTCTGAGACCGCGGCTCCCGCCGCCTCCGTACCCGCCCCCTCACGCGCTCCCGGGCCGCCGCCCGCCCCCGCAGTCAGGAGCAAGACCTTGACCCTGCCCAGTCTGACGCTGCTCCTGTTCGCCGTGTTCGCGTCGGCGGGCGGCCAGATCATGCTCAAACACGGTATGAAGGGTGCCGCGGCGACGGCCGGGCGCGACGGCGGATCGCTCGCGATCCGCGCCGCGACCAGCCCGTGGGTCATCCTCGGGCTGGTCGTCTTCGCGGTCTCCGCGCTCGCCTGGATGGCGACGCTGGCCAAGGTGCCGCTCAGCATCGCGTACCCGTTCAACGCGCTCGGCTACCTGCTGATCGTGATGGCCGGATCGACGGTGCTGCACGAGCGGACCTCGATGTGGACCTGGGGCGGCTCGCTGCTTGTCGTCATCGGCCTCGCCACGGTCATGGCGGGCCAGCAACGCTGAGAGCCTGTCGGGTGACCTTCGATCGGAAAGCGGACGCGGTCTGGTGCGTACGATTCCAAGGCGCCGGAAGGCCCTCGGATGGGGTCTCCCCTGCTCGAACGAAGCTGGCATTTCGGCAACGCGGGAAGCGTGCGTGCCAGGGCGTGGCCGCCCGATCAGAGGTCACCCGACAGGCTCTGAGGCGCATCCCGGGGCCGGGTGCGCCATCGATCTCCCCCATAGCCTTAAGGGCATGGGAGGGACCCCCTCGCCGGGCGGGGCGATCAAGCCCGTCCGGCGATCGATGGCAAACGCCCGCCGGGCGCCGCCGGTTCCCCCAGCAGCACCGCCCGCACCACCCGCTCCGCCGCGTGCCCGTCGTCGTACGGACAGAACCGCGCCCGGAACGCCGCCCTCAGCGCCCCATTCTCCGCGCTGTCCCAGCTGCCGTCGAGGAAGATCCGGGCCAGCTCCTCCGTACTGGTGGAGACCGCCCCGGGGGTGTCGCCCGGCGCCCCGGACAGCAGATCGAAGCAGACCCCGCGGACCGTGCGGTACGTCTCCCAGTCCGGGGCGTGCACCACGATCGGGCGGTCCAGCGCCGCGTAGTCGAACATCACCGACGAGTAGTCAGTCACCAGCGCGTCGGCCGCCAGGCACAGCTCCTCGATCCGCGGATGGTCGCAGACATCGAGGAGCGTCGGACGGTCCGGCAGCCCCGCACCGTCGTAGAAGTAGTGCGCGCGGACCATGATCACGGTGCCCGGGCCGAGCGCATCGGCGAGCCGTTCCAGATCGATCCGGCTGGTGAACGACGCCTCGTAGTCGCGGTGCGTCGGCGCGTACAGCACGGCGCGCTGCCCGGGCCGGATACCGAGCCCGGCCCGGATCTTCGCGATCTGTGCGCCCGTGGCCGTCGTCAGGACGTCATTGCGCGGGTAGCCGGACTCCAGCGAGCGCGCGGCGCTCGGGTAGGCGCGGGCCCACACCTCCGTGGAGTGCGGGTTGGCGGAGACGCTCCAGTCCCACCGGTCGACCCGCTGGAGCAGCCGGTCGAAGTTCAGGCCCTGCGCCGCTGCCGGATACTCCATCTGATCCAGGCCCATGATCTTCAGTGGGGTGCCGTGGTGGGTCATGACATGGATCTGTCCGGGGCGTTTGACCAGGTGGTCGGGGAAGTTGACGTTGTTGAAGAAGTACGTGGCGCGGGCCAGCAGCGCCCAGTAGCGGCGGGTCCCCGGCACCACGTGGTCGATGCCGGGCGGCACCGCGTCCACCTGGTTCTTCGACACCACCCACACCCCGCGCACTCCGGGAGCCAGCTCCTGGGCCTTGCGGAAAATCGCTTCCGGATTGCAGCTGACGCCGCGGTTCCAGTACGCGGCGTAGACGGCGAGCCCGCGGTCGAGCGGGCGCCTGCGCTGCCACCAGTAGTAGCGCGCGGACAGCGTGCGCTTGGCCCGCGCGCGGAGTGCGGCGGGTGCGGAGTGCGCACCCCGGCGCAGGGCGAGCACGGTGTCGAGGGCGCCGAGCGCCATGTACCGGCCGGCGCCGATCAACCCCGGCCGCAGTCCCTTGGCGCCGCCGGGGAACCGGTGACCCTCGGGCCGGTGCGTACGGTGGAACGCGGCCACGGACCGTACGTACCGCCTGCGCCGCCGCTTCACCGACGGATACCCGCTGAGGAGTTCCTGGGCGGCCCGATCGAAGAGCAGGGCGCGCAGCGGGTGCAGCACCGGCCGGTCCCCGAGGAACGTCATCAGCCCGGCGTACGCCTCCACGAGCTGGAGCGGCGTCGTGCCGTCCGTCGGCTCCGACTCGTCGGCGAGGTCCGGCAGATAGCGCTGCCGGCGGTGTTCGACACAGGCGAGCGGCAGAACGGCGACCGATGCGGCGGTGGCCAGCGTCTGGAGCGCATACATCCGCTCTCCGTGCTGTCCCGGTCCGAAGGCCAGCTTCTCCGACTCGTGGAGGCTGCGGCGCACGGCCCGGTTCCAGGAGACCGGGGCGATGTCGAGAAGCCCGGAATGCTCGGCGAGGGTGAGCCGGACCGCGGGCAGTTCGCGCAGCAACTCCAGCGACCGGGTCGGCTGGGGGCGGCCGCGGAACGGCCGCTTGTGGTGGCCGAACAGCAGCAGGTCCGGGTCGCCCGTGGCATCGAGCCGGTCGGCGACGGCCTGCAACGCGCCCGGCAACAGGACGAAGTTGCCCTCCAGGAAGAGGAAGTAGTCGCCGAGCGCCCGCTCCGCCCCGGCGTTGCGCCGACCGGCGGCGCCCGCACCCTCGTCCGCCGGGAGGTGGACGGCCTGCACCCGGCCGTCCCGGGCGGCGAACTCGTCGAGCAGCAGTCCCGAGCCGTCCGGCGCCCCGTCATCGACACCGATCACCTCGATGTCCGTGAACGACTGCGAGAGAACCGCCTCCAGGCACTCGCGCAGATGTCCGCGGGCGCGACGGACGGGGATGATGACACTCAGCCGGGGCATACACACTCTTTCTCGGTCACTGGCACAGCGGGGCAAAGCTAGTGCCCCTCCCGGCAAGCTTTGCCCCGTTGCGTCGTCCAGCACGCCCGCTCGCCGCGTTGGCCACAAGCCCTGGTAGCTCCGCTACAAGGACTTCTGGCCGCCTTGCGATCGGGACGCACTGGACGACGCTCCTCATGGGGCAAACATTGCCGGTCACGGCACTGGGAGGAGAGACGGCGATCAGGTCCCGTTGACGGACTGCGCCCCGGCGAGGCCGCGCTCGGCGGGCGCCGCCTGTCGGTCCGCCGGAGCGGAACCGGAACCCGCGGCAGCGGGGACGGCCGGCGATCCCGGATCCGTGGCGGGCGCCGGTACGACGACGGTCACCGGCCGCTGCTGCGCCGGCGGGACCGCGGTCACCTGCACGTCCGTGTCGCCCAGGAAGACCCGGCGCACCACCCGCTCCGCCGCGTGCCCGTCGTCGTACGGACAGAACCGCGCCCGGAACGCCGCCCGCAGCTGCGCGGAGCGGGAGCCGCGCCAGTGGCCGGTGGCGAAGATGTCGAGCAGCTCGTCCTCGCTGTGCGCGATCGCGCCCGGCGGGCAGGAGTGCAGGTCGAAGTAGGTGCCGCGGGCCGCCTCGTACGCCTCCCGGTCACTGCTGTGGATGACGATGGGCCGGTCCAGATTGGCGTAGTCGAACATCAGCGACGAGTAGTCCGTGACCAGGGCGTCGGAGGCGAGCGCGACCGCTTCGACCGACGGATGGCCGCTGACGTCGATGATCCGCGGGTGCGGCTCGCGGACCAGCGGAGCCTCGTACGAGTAGTGCGCGCGGGTCAGGATCACAAAGCCCGGACCGAGCTCCCGGACCACCCGCTCCAGGTCGAGGTCGAGGTGCTGGGTGCGCCGGTAGTCGCGGTGGGTGGGGGCGTACAGCAGGGCGGTGGCGCCCTCGGGGACGCCGATCGACTCGCGCAGCCGCGCCGCATCGGCGGCGGTGGCCCGCTGGAAGAGGTCGTTGCGCGGATAGCCGTACTCGAGCGTCGTGCAGCCGGCGGATCCCGACGGATACGCCTTCTCCCATACGAGGGTGGAGTGCCGGTTCGCGGAGAGGGAGAAGTCCCACTTGTCGACGCATGCGAGCAGCCGCTCGAAGTCCATGGAGCGGGCCGCCGCGGGACGGTCCCGAAGGTCCAGGCCCATCGTCTTCAGCGGGGTGCCGTGATGGGTCTGGAGCAGCACCTGGCCGGGCCGCTTCACCAGCCGCCGGTCGAAGTTGACGTTGTTCACCAGGTACTTGGAGCGGGCGAGAGCCTGCCAGTAGCGGTACGTCCCCGGGGCGAGCGGACGGGTCCCGGTGGGGACGGTGTGCGCGTCCTCGGGGCGGCAGATCCAGGACGTGTGCAGCCCGGGCACCAGTTCGCGGGCCTTCGCCTCGATCGCCGCCGGGTTGCAGGCGTAGCCGCGGTGCCAGTACGCGGCGAACACCGCCCGGTCCGCGCGGATCGGCAGTCGCAGCTGGATGCGGTAATAGGCCTGGAGCGAGGCGGCCCGCGTCACCCGGCGCACGGCCCCGGTGAGCCGGCGCAGCCGCCCGCGCAGCAGCTTCGCGGACCACAGGGCACGGTACGTGCGATGGGCGCCGACCCGGATCAGTCCGTGGCGCAGCCGGGCGCGGCGCGGGGCGGGGGCGCCGGGGGTGCGGTAGCGGGCGCAGTGGGCGCGGGCGCGGCGGAAGAACTCGGTGCGGCTGGCGCGCGGCAGCCTGCCGCGCGTGGTGAACAGCGTCGAGAAGTGGTCGAGCATCCTGCGGAAGATCACCGGCCGCCACGCGGCGAGTGCGGGGCGGGCGTCGATGAACGCGAAGACCCGGTCGTACTGGTCGAAGATGTCGAAGTGCTTGCGGCTGGTGGTGGAGAGGATGTTGCCCCGACGCCGCTGCCGGTAGCCGACGCACACCTGGTCGAGGACCGCGATCGAACCGGCGGCCATCAGCACCGGGTAGGTCCAGGGGGCGTCCTCGTAGTAGCCGGGCGGGAAGGTGAACCCCTCGGCCTCGACGAAAGCGCGGCGGTACGCCTTGTTCCAGACGACCATCAGGACCTTCAGCAGTCCGGGCCGGTCGGCGAGCGTGAACGTGGCAGGGCCGGTCTCGGCGAGATGCTCGGCGAACGTGTTGCGTACGCTCTCGCCGGTCCAGTACGTCCGGGCGTAGTCGTAGACCAGGACGTCCGGTTCGCCGGTCTCCCCGATCCGGTCGGCGATGGCCCGCAGGGCGCCGGGGGCGAGGGTGTCGTCGCTGTCCAGGAAGATCAGGTAGTCGCCGGTGGCCTCCGCGATCCCGGCGTTGCGGGCGAGGCCAAGACCCACGTTCTCCGGCAGGTGCAGGGCCCGTACCCGGCTGTCGCGTGCGGCGAACCCGTCGATGATCGCGCCGCAGGAATCGGGGGAGCAGTCGTCGACCGCGATGATCTCGAAGTCCTCGAAGGACTGGGTCAGCACCGAGTCCAGGCTCTCGTCCAGATACGCCTGAACCTGGTACGCGGGCACGATGACACTGAACCGGGGCACAACACATCCATGGGTCGTTCGCTGGCGCGGGCGGGTGGTCCGCAAACGGCCGATGGAGTGCGAGGGTTACGCCGAACGTGGCATTCGCGCGAAATGCCAGGTGGGGCGGGTCCCGTTATCGGTAACGGGACCCGCCCCACGTTGACGTACATCTGATGGATTCCGGTCGGTTCGGTGTGCGGTTACTTGACCGCGCCCGCCATCACGCCGGAGACGAACTGGCGCTGGAAGGCGAAGAACACCGCGAGCGGAATCACCATCGAGACGAAGGCGCCGGGCGCCAGCACATCGATGTTGTTGCCGAACTGCCGCACCTGCTGCTGCAGCGCCACGGTGATCGGCGGGGAGTCGGAGTCCGCGAAGATCAGGGCGACCAGCATGTCGTTCCACACCCAGAGGAACTGGAAGATCCCCAGCGAGGCGATCGCCGGACCGCCCAGTGGCATCACGACCCGGGTGAAGAGCCGGATTTCGCCGGCCCCGTCGAGCCTCGCCGCCTCCAGGAGTTCACGCGGGATCTCCGCGAAGAAATTCCGCAGCAGGAAGATCGCGAACGGCAGCCCGAAGGCGGTGTGGAAGAGAATCACGCCGAAGGTCGTCTCGAAGATCCCGATTTCGCCGAAGAGCTTGGAGACCGGGACGAGGGCGACCTGCACGGGGACCACCAGCAACCCGACGACCAGCAGGAACCACCAGTCGCGGCCGGGGAAGTCCATCCAGGCGAAGGCGTACCCGGCCAGTGAACCGATCACCACGACCAGGACGGTCGCGGGCACGGTGATCATGACCGTACTCAGCAGGGAGTGGGTGATGGTCGAATTGTCCAGCAGCCGGCTGTAGTTGTCGAAGGTGAGCTCGGACGGGGCGGTGAAGACCTTCCACCAGCCGGTCGCCGCGATGTCGTCGGCGCCGCGCAACGAGGAGAGCAGCAGCCCGATGGTCGGCATCAGCCAGAACAGACCCACCAGGATGAGGAAGACCCGCATCGCGCCGCCGCCGGTGCGGGCCGCGATCCGTGAGCCGAGGGACTGCGTCGCCTTCGCCGTAGGGGTGGTCATCGGCGCCCCTCCTTACGGATCCGGCGAATGTTGCTGTGCTTTCCCGGGGGGCAACCCCCGGACCCCCGGCCGGAGGCGGCCGTGGTCGACGGAGCCGTCATCGGCGCCCTTCCTTCCGGATCCGGCGAATGTTGCTGTGCTTTCCCGGGGGGCAACCCCCGGACCCCCGGCCGGAGGCGGCCGTGGTCGACGGAGCCGTCATCGGCGCCCTTC